>JAQUAC010000200.1 GCA_028687415.1 Acidocella sp.
CGAAGCTGAAAGTCCTGGTCGTCACCGTGGACCCGAACCGCGACACACCCGCCCAACTCGCGCAATATGTCGCCTTGTTCGGGCCAAACGTGGTGGGGCTGCGCGGCGATGCCGACCAGCTCTACGCCCTGGCCCGGCGCTACCGCGTGGTGTTCTCGGTAACCAAAACTCCCGTTTATGAGGTCACCCACTCCGCCGCCGCTTACGTTTTCAACGCAAACGGTCATCCAGAATTCATCATCGCCGGGCTGGATCAGCCGAAGCCGGATCTATCCGGCATCGCACGGGATCTTTCGGAGGTAGCGGGGGAGTAAGGCCAGGGGCGCTGCTCCCGGCCTTACTCCCCGTCAGCTCCGATAAGACCCGTTGATGTCGATGTAGCCATGCGTCAGATCGCAGGTCCACACCGTGGCGCGGCCTTGGCCGAGGCCAATTTCGACGGTGATTTCGATTTCACGGCCCTGCATGTGCTTGACCACGGGGGTTTCGTCGTAGCCGGGGACAACACCACCGGCTTGCGCCATCCATACCCCGCCCACGGCGACGCCGAGCTTGTCCCGGTCCGCCGGTTCACCGGCCTTACCCACGGCCATGACGATGCGGCCCCAATTGGCGTCCTCACCGGCGATGGCGGTTTTCACCAGCGGCGAGTTGGCGATGGCGAGCGCGATGCGCTTGGCCGAGGCGTTGGAGACGGCGCCCTCAACCGTGATCTGCACCAGTTTCTGCGCGCCCTCTCCGTCCCGCACCACCAGCATCGCCAGATCGTGCAGCACCTCCTGCAAGGCACGGCGGAAATCCGCCAGCTCGCCGGGGTCCTCGGTGGGCACGTTGCCTGCCTGGCCGGTGGCGAAAAGCAGCACCGTGTCGGAGGTCGAGGTGTCCGAATCGATGGTGATGCAGTTGAACGTATGATCCACGCCCTTGGACAGCATGGCCTGCAAGGCAGGGGCAGGAATGGCGGCGTCGGTGAAAATGAAACTCAGCATCGTCGCCATGTCCGGCGCGATCATCCCGCTGCCCTTGGCGATACCGGCGATGGTCACATCCACCCCGCCGATGCGCGCCGTGCGGGTGGCGGCTTTCGGGAAGGTGTCGGTGGTCATGATGGCGCGGGCGGCGGCTTCCAGCCCGCCTTCGGCCAGATTGGCCTTCAGCCCGCCCATGGCCGCGACGATTTTCTGCGCCTGGAGGCGCTCGCCGATGACGCCGGTAGAGGCGAGGAAGATTTTATCCGCGCTGGTGCCGAGCGTGGCGGCGGCGGCTTGCGCCGTTTCCTCCGCCGCGCGGGCACCGGCGGCGCCGGTGAACACGTTGGCGTTCCCCGCGTTCACCACCAAGCCGCGAGCTTGGCCGCCGGGAAGAACCTCCCGGCAATAGGTAACCGGCGCGCCGGGGCAGAGGTTCTTGGTGAACACCCCTGCCACCGCCGTGCCTTCAGCAAGCTCGACCAGCAACACGTCCGTGCGTCCGTGGTAGCGGATTCCGGCCTCTGCCGTTGCCAGCCGCACCCCGGCGATGGGGGGCAGCACGGGCAGCGGCAAAGCCAGCGGCGAGACGGGAAGCGGGCCAGCCATGTTACTGTGCCGGAGCGGGCTTCGGCGAGGCGGAGCCGTCTGCGTTGAACAGCTCGATCTTCACCTTCGAGCGCACGTCAGCCAGGGTAGCCTGCACGGCGGCATCGGCCAGCTTCTGCTTAATCTGGTCCTGCACGTCAGCCAGTTTCGGGGTCGGCGCGGTGCGCTTGCCCTCGCACAGGATCACATGCCAGCCGAACTGCGTCTGCACCGGGGTCTTGGTGTACTCACCGGGCTTGAGGGCGAAGGCGGCGCTGGCGAAGGCCGGGACCATCTCGTCCTGGGCGAACCAGCCGAGCTCGCCGCCATTCTTCGCACCTGGGTCGATGCTGTCTTTCTCCGCCAGCTTGGCGAAATCGGCGCCCTTGTTCAGCTGGTCGATGATCGCCTGAGCCTGGGCGTTGGTCTGCACCAGAATGTGGCGGGCCTCGACCTGCTGCGGGCCGGGCTTGCCAGCGTAGTCGCGGTCATAAACGGCCTGCACCGCGGTGTCGGACACCGCCGATGCCACGTGCTGCTGCACATAGGCGTTTTCCAGCTTGATGTTGGCGGCTGCCTGCATCTGCGCGGCCACGGCCGGGTCCTTCTCCAGGCCCTGCTTCTGCGCCTCAATGAGCAGCGCCTTGCGGTCGACTTCCTGGGTGACCAACATCTGGAAGAGCTGGTCGGGCGGCAGCTGCTGCATCTGCTGCGGGGCGTTCTGGGCGTCCTGCTGGATGTCGCTCATGTGGATCTTGATGCCGTTGACGATGGCGACCACGGGGTCGGCATTGGCGGCGGCCGGCGCCGGGGCGGCAGGGGCAGATTGCGCCATCGCGGCCGGGGCAGCGAGCATGGCGGCGATAGCAACGGCGGAAAGCGTGGTCAGACGGCGCATGAACAATACCTTCTCTGATTTTACGCGCACCTATGAGCCAAACCCCTTCACCGGGCAAGACTCGCCCGGCCCCCGCCCGCGGTGTAATGGCCATGCCATGATCGTCCGCCCCCGCCCCTCAACATTGGACCTGCTCATCGCCATGCGCGGCTCCGTGGTGCCCGTCATCGCGCCCAGGCTGCTCGTGATTCTCACTGTTTCCTGCCTCGTGGTCTGGCTGCGGCATTTCGCGCCGGGCTACTTTGCCGGCATCAGCCCGGCGCCCTTCACCCTGCTGGGCATTGCCGTGCCCATCTTCCTCGGCTTCCGCAACAATGCCTGCTACGACCGCTGGTGGGAGGGCCGCAAGCAATGGGGGGCCTTGGTGGCGGAGAGCCGCAACCTGCTGCGCGATATAACCACTTTGCTGCCCGAGGATACCGCCCAGCGCCGCCGCTGCGCGCACCGGGTGGTGGCCTTTGCGCACGCGCTGCGCAACCAGCTGCGCGATTCGGGGGATGGCCAGTCCCGCGACTGGCTGCCCGCCGGAGGCTGGGCCAGGCTCTCTGCCCGGCGCAACCGCCCGGGCGCGATTTTGCAAGATCAGGCGGCGGAGTTCACCACCCTGCTGCGCGCCGGAGCACTCTCGGATATTCTCTACCATATGCTCAGCGAGCGGCTGACGGCGATGACCGGCATCCAGGCCGCATGCGAGCGGCTGCGCGCCTCGCCAATGCCCTTCGCCTACTCGCTCCTGCTGCACCGCACGGTCTGGCTGTTCTGCCTCCTGCTGCCATTCGGCATTGTCGGCAGCCTGGGCCTCGCCACCCCCATCCTCACCACCGTGCTGGCCTATGCCTTTCTGGGGCTGGATGCGCTGGGCGAAGATCTGGAGGAGCCGTTCTCCCTTTCGCAAAACGGCCTGCCGCTGGACGCGCTGGTCCGCAATATCGAGATCGCCGCCGCCGAGGTGCTGGATGAGCCGCCCCCGGCGCCGCTGACCCCCGTGCATTTCATCCTGCTTTAGGTTGAATTGACCCTGCACCGGGCGGCGACTATGTGAGCGGGCAAGACTTTCCTTATATAAAGCGGAATCTGCCCTTAATGTTTGCCAGCTTCGCCCGCGCCGTTTTCGGCACCAGTAACGACCGCGTTTTGAAGGGGCTCCGGCGCCGGGTGGCCGAAATTGCCGCGCTTGAGCCACAGATGCAGGCGCTGGACGATGCCCAGCTCGCGGCCAAGACCGCTGAATTCAAGGCGCGGCTGGAGGCCGAAGAGACGCTGGACAAGCTGCTGCCGGAAGCCTTCGCCGTGGTGCGGGAGGCCGCCAGCCGTACGCTGGGCATGCGGCATTTCGACGTGCAGATGCTGGGCGGCATGGTGCTGCATATGGGGCGCATCGCCGAGATGAAGACCGGCGAGGGCAAGACCCTGGTGGCCACGCTGGCGGTGTACCTGAACGCGCTCTCCGGCAAGGGCGTGCATGTGGTGACGGTGAACGACTATCTGGCCCGGCGCGATGCCGAGACCATGGCACCGCTTTATGCCTTCCTGGGGCTTTCCACCGGCATCATCATCCCCGGGCTGGACGAGCCTACCCGCCGCGCCGCCTATGCCGCCGACATCACCTACGGCACGAACAACGAGTTCGGCTTCGACTATCTGCGTGACAATATGAAGTACCAGTTGGAGGACATGGTCCAGCGCCCCTTCAACTTCGCCATCGTGGACGAGGTGGACTCCATCCTCATCGATGAAGCGCGCACGCCACTGATCATCTCCGGCCCCTCTGACGAGCCAACCGAGCTTTACGCCACGGTGGACAAGGTGGTGGCCGCGTTCATCGCCAAGGGGCAGACCAGCGAAAACGGTAAACACGAATTCTACGACAAGGACGAAAAAGCCCGCACGGTTATCATGACCGAGCTGGGCGCCGAGACCGTGGAGGACATGCTGCGCGAGACCGGATTGCTGCATGACGGCAATCTGTACGACCTCTCCAACATCTCGCTGGTGCACCATGTGCAGCAGGGGCTGCGCGCGCGAGTGCTGTACGCGCGGGACGTCGACTACATCGTGCGCGACGGCAAGATCGTCATCATCGATGAGTTCACCGGCCGCATGCTGGAAGGCCGCCGCTATTCGGACGGCCTGCACCAGGCGTTGGAAGCCAAGGAAAAGGTGGACGTGCAGCAGGAGAACCAGACCCTGGCCTCCATCACCTTCCAGAATTACTTCCGTCTCTACCCCAAGCTGGCAGGCATGACCGGCACGGCCATGACCGAGGCGGATGAGTTCGACCAGATCTACAAGCTCTCGGTGGTCGAGATCCCCACCAACGTGCCCGTGGCCCGCAAGGATCACGACGACGAGGTGTACCGCAGCGCCGCCGAGAAATACGAGGCGGTGGCCAAGCTGATCGAGGAATGCCAGCTTCGCGGCCAGCCTGTGCTGGTGGGCACCA
>JAQUAC010000201.1 GCA_028687415.1 Acidocella sp.
CCCGGTAGGCGGCAAGGGCGGCGGCGCGCACGCTGCGCGCGGCCAGCGCCCGGTCATAGACCTGAATCACCTCCGGCTCGGGGCGCAGGATCAGCGTGCCGCCTTCCGCATCCAGAAGTACCGGGTCGTCTTCGTTGGCGGCCTCCACCGCGCCACGGTCCACCTGCAAGGCGGGCAGGCCCAGGGCGCGGGCCAGAATGGCGGCGTGGCCGGAGGGGCTGGCTTCCTCGATCGCCACACCGGCGATGCCGCGCGCGTGCCAGTCCAGCAAATCTGCTGGTCCTAAGCGCCGCACCAGCAGAATATAGCCGTCCGCGCGCTCGGGCTTGGGGGCCATGCCGCCCAGGGCAACCATCAGCTGGCCGACCATGTCCTCGATATCGGCCAGGCGCTCGCGCAAATACGGGTCGGCGATTCGGCGCATGCGCTCGCGCAAATTCCGCGAGACCTTGTCCACGGCGGTCTCGGCGGTCAGGCCGTCATTGATGGCCTCGCGCACCTGCGTCAGCCAGCCGGAGGATTGCGCCACCATGCGGTAGGCTTCCAGCACGTCGCGCGGGGCGTTGCCGCCGGGCAGGGAGGCGGAGATCAGCCCGTCCAGGTTCCTGTTCGCGGTCTCCACCGCCGCGTCCAGCCGTAGCAGTTCGGCTTCCGGGTCGTCGGTGAGCAGTTTGGCGATGGGCTGTGTTGCGCCGTAAGGCAGCACCTTGCCGCGCACGATGCCGCCCGAGAGCACATGCCCGGCATAGCGCCGGGGCAGGGTTTCGGAGAAGCCTTCCTCGCTCACATCGGTAGCGCCGGCCTTGGCCAAAATCTCGGCCAGCAGCATGGCCACGGTGGCCAGGGATTCGACCTCGACCGGGGCGAAGACCCGCGCCTCACGCGACATGACGGAAATAACGCCGAGCGTGCGCCCGGCGCGTTTCACCGGCACGGCGAGCATGGAGGCCATGGCCTCCTCGCCGATCTCGGCGCGGTAGACGTAGCGCGGGTGGTTCTGTGCGTCGGCGAGGTTCAGCACGTCGCCCGAGGACGCGGCCATGCCGATAATGCCCTCGCCCACGCGCAGCCGCGTGCGGCCCACCGCGTTCACATTCAGCCCGAAGGTGGCGGCCAGTTCCAGCACTTCACCCGCGCGGGTAACGTAAATGACGCTGGCGTCGGCGCTCAGCCCCTCGGCCACCAGCTTGGCGATATCCGGCAGGCTCGCCGTGCCCGAGGCCAGATGGTCGCGCAGATTGGCGAAGAGATGGCGCGTGTCTCCAAATTTCGGCTTGCGCCGGCGCCGTTTGGGCGGCGGGGGATCAGCCTCGCTGGACACGCGCGGCCAGGGCAGCGACGGCTTGCGCCTTCAACTGCGCCAGAATCTCGGCCACGGGTAAAATCTCCGTGACCATGCCCACCGACTGCCCGGCCATGACCGAACCGTTCTCCACATCGCCGTCAATCACGGCGCGGCGCAGGGCGCCGGCCCAGAAATGCTCGATCTCGAGTTGAGCGGCAGTCTTGTCCAGCTCGCCGTCCTGGAATTTGCGCAGCACCTCGGCCTGATGGCGCATGAAGCGCTTCGTGCCTTCGTTCACCAGCCCGCGCACGGGGATGACGGGGAAGCGGTCGTCGAGCTGCACGGAGGGGATGGCGTCCCGCGCATTGGCGCGCAGGAAGGATTTCTTGAAGTTCTCGTGCGCGATGCTCTCTTTGGAGGCCGCAAACAGCGTGCCGAGCTGGGCACCGGCGGCGCCCATCTCCAGATAGCTGAGAATCGCCTCGCCCCGCGCCAGACCACCGGCGACGAATACCGGGATTTCACGGATATTCGGCAGGATTTCCTGCGCCAGCACGGTGAGCGAGACCGGGCCGATATGCCCGCCCGCCTCGGAGCCCTCGATCACCAGCGCGTCCACGCCGGATTTCACTAGCCGCTTGGCCAGCACCAGAGCGGGCGCGAAGGCGATGACTTTCGCCCCGCCTTCCTTCGCCGCGCGGATATTGGCGGCAGAGGGAATACCGCCCGCGAACACCACATGGCTCACCTTATTGCACACGCAGACCTGCACCAGCTCGTCGAGCGCCGGGTGCATGGTAATGAGGTTCACGCCGAAGGGCTTGTCCGTCATCGCCTGGGTGGCGGTGATTTCGGCTTCCAGCATCGCCGGCTGCATGGCGCCGCAGGCGATGACGCCGAAGCCGCCAGCGTTGGAAATGGCCGAGACCAGATGCCGCTCGCTGACCCAGCTCATGGCGCCGGCCATAATCGCGTATTCGGTGCCGAGGAAGGCGGCCCCGCGGGCCTGCAATGCTTCGAAGGTGGCGGCGGCGGTCCGGTTCATGTCAAGCATCCAGCTTATACGCCGTATGCAGGGCACGTACTGCGAGTTCGGTGTACTCAGCGGCGACGAGCACGCTCACCTTGATCTCGGAGGTGGAGATAACCTGGATATTGATGCCGCGCTCGGCCAGCGTGCGGAACATGGTGCCCGCCACGCCGGCATGGCTGCGCATGCCAACGCCGACCACGGAGATCTTGGCCACGTTCTGGTCGGTGATGATTTCCGCGAAGCCGACATCCTTCTTGGCTTCCTCCAGCACGGCCTGGGCACGCAGGAAGTCGGTCTTGCCGACGGTGAAGGTCATGTCGGTCGTGCCGTCAGCGGCGACGTTCTGCACGATCATGTCCACGTTGATGTTGGCGTCGGACAGCGGCACGAAAATGGCGGCGGCGATGCCGGGGCGGTCCGGCACGCGGCGGACGGTGATCTTGGCCTCGTCCCGCGAATAGGCGATGCCGGCTACGATTTCCTGTTCCACGACTTCTTCCTCATCAACAACCAAAGTACCCGGCGCATCGGTAAAGCTGGAGAGCACCTGTACGCGCACCCGCTCCTTCATCGCCAGCTCCACCGAGCGGGTTTGCAGCACTTTCGCTCCAACGGAGGCGAGTTCCAGCATTTCCTCATAGGTGATCTTAGACAATTTCCGCGCGTTGGGAACAATGCGCGGGTCTGTAGTGTAGACGCCGTCCACATCCGTGTAGATATCGCAGCGGTCGGCTTTCAGCGCTGCCGCCAGAGCGACCGCTGAGGTGTCAGAGCCGCCGCGGCCCAGCGTGGTGATGCGGTTATCCGGGCCGATGCCCTGGAACCCGGCGACCACGGGCACTTGCCCCTGCTTCATGCGGGAGATCAGCTCCTCGCCCTCGATGCTCTCGATTCGCGCCTTGCCGTGCTGGCCGTCGGTTTCCACCGCGACCTGCCAGCCCTGCCAGCTGCGGGCATTCTGCCCCAGCTCCTGCAAGGCGATGGCCAGCAGCCCGGCCGTGACCTGCTCGCCGGTGGCGACCACGGCATCGTACTCGCGCGCGTCGAACATGGGGGAGAGGGATTGGCACCAGGCAACCAGCTGATTCGTGGTCCCGGACATGGCGGAGACGACCACGGCAACTTCGTTGCCCTTGTCCACCTCGGCCTTAACCCGCTTGGCCACATTACGGATGCGGTCAAGATCGGCCACCGAGGTGCCGCCAAACTTCATAACGATACGCGCCATACTATAACCCTTGTGGAAAACCGCCGGCGGCGTCACATAGCGGCGGAGAAAAGTTTCGGCAATGCAGCACGGTTCGGTCATACAAGAGGAAATCACGCGTTTCGAGGGGCTGGCGGCTCGCTGGTGGGACCCAAATGGGCCCATGCGACCCTTGCATATGATGAACGCGCCCCGCGCCGCCTGGGTGGCGGAGCGGGTGAAGCGCAATTTGGGGCCGGGGGTGGAAATCCTTGATGTCGGCTGTGGCGCGGGGCTTTTGTCCGAGGCGCTGGCCCGCGAGGGGTTCGACGTGCTGGGACTCGACGCCGGGGCGGAAATCATCGAAGTCGCGCGCGGCCATGCGGCGGGGCAGGAGCTGAATCTCGCCTATCGCAATGGCACGGCGGAGGAGCTGGTGGCCGAGGGGTTGAAGTTTCCGGTCGTCACGGCGCTGGAAGTGATCGAGCATGTGGCTGACCCGGAGGCGTTCCTGCGCAGCCTGGCGGCGCTGCTGGAGCCGGAGGGGCTGTTGTTCCTCTCCACCCTCAACCGCACACCGCAATCTTTCCTCACCGCCAAGGTTGGCGCGGAATACGTACTGCGCCTGCTGCCCGCGGGCACGCATGACTGGAAGAAATTCATCACGCCGGTGGAACTGGGGCAGCTGTGCCGCGCCGCCGGATTGCGGCTGGCGGAGACGGCGGGACTCTCCTTCTCGCCTGCGGCGCGGGAGTTCCGGGTGAGCCGTAATTTGTCGGTGAATTATTTGGCGCTGGCGGTGGCGGGCTAAAACTCAGCCCCACATTCTGGGCAGGAGTGAAATCCCCTGGCGCTTGTGCCAGACCAGCGCGCCCACATGCACGACGATGAGCGCGATGAGCGCCATGCCGCCCCAAAAATGCAGGAAGGCGAAGACGTCGTGCACGGCATCGTTTTTGCCGATGAGCGCCGGGACGTCCAGCAGCCCGAACCAGCTTACCACCCTGTCGCGCGCCTGTACGAACAGCACGCCGAACACCGGCATGATCAGCATCAGCACGTAGAGCCCGATATGCCCGGCATGGGCGAGGGCGCGCTCCCGCGCGGGCAGTGTCTCGGGCAGCGGGGGCGGGCGGTGCGTCAGCCGCACGCCCAGGCGCCAGAGCATGAGCACCAGCACGGTCAGGCCGAAGCCGATATGAAGAAAGGCGATTTGCGAGCGTAAGGGCTTTTCCACCAGATCGAAGCGCACGATCAGCCCGGCAATAATGAGCAGGATCGCCAGAGCCGCTATACTCCAGTGCAGACTACGCGCTATGGCGCTGTATTTGTCTTCCATTAACCAAGTTTAAACGTGTGG
>JAQUAC010000202.1 GCA_028687415.1 Acidocella sp.
GGCCGGAGGGCATCGGCCCGCCGGGGATGAACACCGCCGGCAGATGCCCGAAAGAGAGCGCGCCGATGACCAGCCCCGGCACGATCTTGTCGCAAATGCCCAAGAACACGGCGGCATCAAACGTGTTGTGCGAGAGGGCGACGGCGGTGGCGAGGGCAATGACATCGCGCGAGAACAGCGAGAGTTCCATGCCCGCCTCGCCCTGGGTGATGCCGTCACACATTGCCGGTACGCCGCCCGCCACCATCGCCACGCCGCCGGCCTCGCGCGCCGCCGCGCGGATGAGGTCCGGATAGTGCTCATAGGGCTGATGCGCGGAGAGCATGTCGTTATACGCGGTGACGATGCCGAGGCTTGGGCCGGTGCCAGCGCGGAGCTGGGCTTTGTCCCCCGGCACGCAGGCGGCGAAGCCATGCGCCTGGTTGGCGCAGCCCAGCGCCGTGCGCCCCGGATGCAGCCGCTTGGCGGCGCGGATGCGCTCCAGATAGGCCGCGCGTGTTGCAGCACTGCGCTTGATGATTCGTGATGTGACCGTATGCAGGACCGCATGAACCATGATTCAGGGACTCCAATAGATTTTTGGGTCGTGCGCGAGCACGGCGCGGATGGGCATTGCCTCCATCGGGCCGGGGGTGAGCGCCCGCTCCAGTGTTTGGCGCTTAGCCGCGCCCTCGATATGCACGGCCAGAAACGTGGCCTCCAGCAGCACCGGGAGCGTGAGGGTGATGCGCGGCTCATCGGCACCGTGGGCGCGGATGGTTTGCACAAGCTCGCCTGATGTCAGAGATAATGCCGCCATCAGATTATCGCCGCCGGGGAAGAAGGAGGCAGTGTGGCCGTCCAGCCCCATGCCCAGCACCGCCGCGACCAAAGGCAGGCCGAGCGTGGCAAGTTCCGCCGCCACCGCCGCGCGCCCGGCCTCCGGCGTGGCGGCACCGTTCAACAGCGGCACAAAGCGCGCCGCCGCTGCCGGGCCTTGCAGCAGATGCGTGCGCAACAAGGCGGCGTTCGAGCGGGGCGAGGTCTCGGGCACCCAGCGGTCATCCACCAGCGTCACGGCCACGCGCGTCCAATCTATGTTCTTCCTGGACAACGCATGCAGAAACAGAATTGGCGTGGTGCCGCCGGAAAGCGCCAGCACCGCCGCCCCGCCCTTCCGCGCCAAGCGGGCCACCAACACCGCCGCCACGTCGTCAGCCAAAGCCTGTGCAAGAACCTCACGAGATGAGAACTCGTGCATCATGCCCCGCCATCCTCCCAGGTACGGCCGTCACGTTCGATCAGCGCAATGGCGGCGCTCGGCCCCCAGGTGCCGGCGGTATAAGGTTTCGGCGGCTCGGGGGATTGCTCCCAGGCGTCCAGAATCGGGTCGATCCAGGCCCATGCCGCCTCCACCTCGTCGCGCCGCATGAACAGCGTCTGGTTGCCGCGCACCACGTCCAGCACCAGCCGCTCATAGGCATCCGGATTGCGCACGCCGAAAGCGGTGGCGAAACTCATGTCCAGCGGCACCGAGCGCAGGCGCATGCCGCCGGGGCCGGGGTCTTTCGTCATCAGCCAGAGCTTCATGCCCTCATCCGGTTGGAGGCGGATGATGAGCTTGTTCGCCAGGATCGGCCCGGCGGAGGCATCGAACACCGAATGCGGCACAGGGCGAAAGGTGATGACGATGTCCGACACGCGCGCGGCCAGGCGCTTGCCGGTGCGCAGATAGAACGGCACGCCAGCCCAGCGCCAGTTGCGGATTTCCGCACGCAGCGCCACGAAGGTTTCGGTGGTGCTGGCCTGCGCACCCAGCTCATCGAGATACCCCGGCACCGGCCCGCCGGCGGAAGCCCCGGCGCGGTACTGGCCGCGCACGACGTTATAGGCAGAGAGCGCGTCGCCAATGGGCTTGAGCGCGTGCAGGACTTTCAGTTTCTCGTCGCGCACGGTGTTCGCGTCCAGCCGTGCGGGAGGTTCCATCGCCACCAGGCAGAGCAGTTGCAGGATATGGTTCTGCACCATATCGCGCAGCGCGCCGGCCGTGTCATAATATCCGGCACGGCCTTCCACCCCTAGGCTCTCGGCCACAGTAATCTGCACATGGTCGATATGCGCGGCGTTCCAGAGCGGCTCGAACAGCGCGTTGGCGAAGCGCAGGGCGAGCAGGTTCTGCACCGTCTCTTTGCCCAGATAATGGTCAATGCGGTAGATTCGCTCCTCGGGGAATACGCGGCCGATGGCGTCGTTCACCGCGGCGGCGGAGGTGGAGTCCCGGCCCACGGGCTTTTCCACCACCACGCGGGCATTGCAATGCGCCAGACCGTGACGGCCCAACCGCTCGCAAATCGGCCCGAACAAAGCCGGGCCAGTGGCGAGGTAGAAGACATTCACACGGGATTTGAACGTTTCCAGCAGCGCCGTCAGCTCATCCCAGCCGGCATCGTCCGTGGCATCGGCGGCAACGTAGCGCAACCGGGCGAGGAAGCGCTCCACCGCTGCCGCCGTACGCTCCGCCGCCGGCACATGTTCCTCAATAGCCCGGCGCGCCAGGGCGATGAAATCCATGCCGCTCAGATGCCCACGCGCCACGCCGATGATTGTCGCCGCCTCGGGCAACTGGCCCGCGATGTCGCGCTGGAACATAGCCGGCAGCAGCTTGCGCCGCGCTAGATCGCCCGTTGCCCCGAATACAACCAGCACGAACGACGGTACGGGAATCACACGGCTGGTCATGGACGATCCTTCACGCGACGGGCGGGCGTGCCCGGTTTCAGCTTCCCCCTATTTGGGGCCGTGAAGGCGGCAAAACAAACCCCTAGCTTTTCAGCAGCCCCGTCTCGGGCGAGAGCGTCTGGCTATGGGTGAGGCAGGGTGAGGTGAAGAGGTGCCCCTTATAGCCGCCGATGCAGGTGCGGACCATGACAATCACCCAGAAAGTGGCAAGGGCGGCGGTGAACACGACGCCGAGACTGGTAAAAATGGCTAAGCCCGTCTGCGGCGCCAGGGCGTAGGTGGCCAGAGTAAACACGCCGAGCGGGAAGGTGAAGCCCCACCAGCCCATGTTGAAGGGCAGGCCCTGGCGCAGATAGCTGAGCGTGATCGCCACCGCCATGACCAGCCACCAAGCGCCGTAAGCCCACAGCACCAGCCCGCCGATGAGCCCCAGCCCGTGCGCCGCCACCGCCGCGTCCCCCAACCCGGCGGGGGTGAGCACGGCGGGGGCATCCCGCCCCAACACCAGCAGGCCGAGCGCGCCGGTGCCGAGCGGGCCTAAAGCCAGCCAGCTGGAGACCGCCATGTCCCGCCGGGGCAGCTTATGCAGCGCCAGGCGCAGGAACAGGATGACCAGAACACCCAAGGCCAAGGGCACTGAAAGCGCCCAGAACACGTAACCGGCAATGAGCAGGCGCAGCGCCGCCAACCCGGCCAGATGCGGGATCAGCAGCCCGGCGCTGGCGGCGGTAACCTCGCAGGCGACGATGGGCAGCAGCCAGACGGCGGTCATCGACTCGATGCTGTGCTGTTGGCGCGTGAACATGGCATACGGCACCGCCAAGCCGATAACGGCAGCCAGCACGGCGTCCACCTGCCACAGCGCCAAGGCAAGGCCGGTTTGCCCGGCGAACACCACCAGCCCGTTGACGATGGTGGCCAACCCCATGGGAATGGCGCCGAGAAACATCGGCATGACCGGGTGGGTGAAGATCAGCACCGCCTCGCGCGGGTAGAGCAGCCAGCGCGCGGCATAAAGCAGCGTGCAGAGGGCAAAAAGCCCGATATTCGCGCCCCAGAGCAGTATTGCTAACTCATGCACAAGCGGCGAAGTGGCGGGGAGCTGGTTGAGCGCCAGCGCCAGCACGCCCGTGCCCATGGTCACGGTGAACCAGTTGGGAGTGAAGTTACGGATGACATCCGCAGGGTGGCTGTGATGGGCGAAGGGGCGGAGAATGTGTTTCATGGTGCTGGGTAATCTAGGCGCCACAAAAGATTTGTAAAATTCATTATTCTGTTCAATTTGATCTATATTACTTATGCATCAAGCATGACCCTTGAACAGTTCAGAATTTTTGTAGCGGTAGCCGAGCGCGAGCACATGACCCGTGCGGGCGAGGCGCTGCACCTTACGCAATCCGCCGTCTCTTCCGCCATTGCCGGGCTGGAGCAGCATTACCGGGTGAAGCTCTTCGACCGCGTGGGGCGGGGCATTGTACTGACCGAGGCGGGGCGGGTGCTGCTGGTGGAGGCCAGGGCCACGCTGGCGCGGGCGGCCTCCGCCGAGCAGGTCATGTCCGATTATGCCGGTCTGCGGCACGGCAAGCTCAGCATCCATGCCAGCCAGACGATCGCCAGCTACTTCCTGCCGCCGCTGCTGGTGCGCTTTCAGGCGCGGTATCCGGGCATCGAACTGCGGCTCTCTGTCAGCAATACGGCGCAGGTGGCGAGGGCGGTAAGAGAGGGGGCGGCGGAGATCGGGTTTGTGGAAGGGCCGCTGGATGATGCCGCACTCAGCGTGGAGACCGTGGCGGCGGATCAGATGGTCGTCGTGGTGCCGCCGGGCCACCCCTGGGCGGGCGGCGCGGCGCTGACGCGCGAGGAGCTGCCGCGAACGGGCTGGGTCTTCCGGGAGGAGGGGTCCGGCACGCGGGAGGCCTTTATTGCGGTGTTGGGGGGCATGGCGCTGCCAGTGGCGCTGACGCTGCCGACCAACGAGGCGGTGCGCGCGGCGGTGGAGGCCGGTGCCGGAGCGGCGGCGCTCTCCCAGCTTGTTTGCGCCCGCAGCCTGGCCGCCGGGGCGCTGGCGCGGGCGAATTACCCACTGCCCGCGCGCATGTTCCACGCCGTGCGCCATAAGG
>JAQUAC010000203.1 GCA_028687415.1 Acidocella sp.
GAGGACATCACATGGTCGCCGCTGAACAGAATCTTGCGTCCATCGGCCAGCCTGTATTCGTAGCACAAATGATCCGCCGCATGCCCCGGCGTATACAGCGCAGTGAGCCCCGCGACTTCCGCGCCATCCTCCAGCCGCACATCCGGCGCCAGCTTGCCTCCATGCCCGTATACCGGCGCCCCGGTGGCGGCGGCCAGCGCCGGCACCGCCCCTGAATGGTCGGCATGGGTATGGGTCAGCACGATGCGCGCGATGCGCTCACCAACCGCCAGAATATCCGCGACATGCGCGGCGCTGTCCGGCCCGGGGTCGATAACCGTCAGCCCGTCATCACCCGCCACCAGATAGGTGTTGGTGCCATGATACGTCATGATCCCCGGATTGGCGGCGACAATGCGCCGTATGCCTGGCAGTACGGGAAGCGGGGTGCCGCGCTGCGGCTCTGGTTCTTGTAAAAACGCCATAGCCGCATCATGCCGCGCGGCATCCGGCGATGCAAATGCCCGGTTTTACCCCACCGTGTAGAGCAACCAGAGCACCGCAAACACACCCGCCACGCAGACCACACCCAAAATCGCCACGGCGACCCCATGCCCCGCCGGCTCACGGCTCAGAGGGCGGTGCGGCGCCTCTTTCGGCGCATAGGGCGAAACATGTGGAAAATCTTTTACTGTCATTGTTTTATACCTCGATTCCTCGAAGTTTCAGGCGCTTCGCGCCTAGCCCATGGATTGTTTCCTATTAAATTATGCACCCATAGCGGGTTGAACCGCAACAAAAACCATCGCCATTGCCGCGCTGGCTGCACCTGCCTAGTCTGCGGCATGAGCCAAGACCCAGATGCCGGCCTGCGCGCCTCCCTCAACCACCACAAGCTGTTCGCTTCCTCGCTGCTGGCGCTGATGGCCGGGCTCACAATCGCCAGCTACGCCATGCCCCCCTCCTTCGGCGCCTCCCTGCTGCGGGACGCCGCCAAGGCCGGGTTCATCGGCGGCGTGGCGGACTGGTTCGCCATCACCGCCCTGTTCCGCCACCCGCTCGGCCTGCCGATTCCCCATACCGCCATCCTGCCCGCGCAGAAGGAGCGCCTGGGCAACGCGCTGGGGCGCTTCATCGCCAACCACGTGTTCACCGAAGCCGACATCCGCAAGCTGCTGGTCAATATCGACTCCCCCGCGATTCTGCGCCGCTTCCTCACTGATTCCACCGCCACCCGCCCGCTAGCCGAGGCGCTGGCCAGCATGCTGCCCAAGCTGCTCGCCAGCATCGAGGACGGCCGCGCCCGCCGCCTGCTCGTGCGCCTGCTGCCCCGGCTCATCGGCGGCCGCGCCGCCGGCATGGTGGTGGCCCGCGCCTTGGCCGGACTGGTGGAGGGCGGGCGCCATCAGGAGGTGTTCACCTTCATCCTCGGCCAGTTGAAGGAAACCCTCGCCGCGCGTGAGGACGTGCTGCGCGAGGCGATCCGCGAGCGCGTGGCGCAGCAGGGCGGGCGTCTGGTCGGCTGGGCCATCGGCGCCTCGGTGGCCAAGCGCGTGCTGAGCGCCGTGAACCAGGAGCTGGAGCGCGTCGGCCCGGACAGCTCCGAGATGCGCGACGCCTTCGACGAATGGGTGCGCCACGAGATCACCCGGCTGGAAACCGACCCCGCCCGCATCGCCGAGCTGGGCACAGCCCTCAAATCCGTACTGGCGCACGACACGGTGAAGGCCTGGGCCTGGGATGTCTGGGCCCGCATGCGCCGCTCCCTGGAGCTGGACGCCGCCAACCCGCATGGCCGCTCCATCGCGGTCATTGAGGGCGCGCTCGGCAATGTCAGCGACCTGCTGGCGCAGGACACCACCGCCCAGGCGCGGGTGAACGCGGCGGTGGAGTCGCTGGTGCTGCGCATCCTGCCTGGCGCGCAGGCCGAGGGCGCCAAGTTCATCGGCCGCGTCATCGGCGCGTGGGACGCCGCGACGATCACCGAAAAGCTCGAACTGCGCATCGGCAAGGATTTGCAGTACATCCGCGTCAACGGCACCCTGGTCGGCTTCATCCTGGGTGCCGCGATCAATCTGGTGCTGCGCCTACTCCCGGTGCAGCCTTAAACGATCTTCGTTCGCACGCTGCCCACGCCCGCAATCTCGCCCAGCAGCTCGTCGCCGCGATGCAGCGGCCCGGCCCCCTCCGGCGTGCCGGTGAAGATCAGATCCCCCGGCGCCAGCCGCACGAGGCGCGAGAGCGCCGCGATAACCTCCGGCACGGCCCATATCTGGTCCCCCAGATCCCCCGCCTGCCGCGGTTCCCCGTTCACGGAGAGCACAATCCGCCCTTCCCCCGGATGGCCAATTTCCGCCGCCGGGGCAATCTCGCCCACCACGGCCGAGGCGTCGAACCCTTTCGCCATGTCCCAGGAGCGCCGCAGCGCCTTCGCCTCGTCCTGCAAATCCCGGCGTGTCAGGTCCAGCCCCACCGCGTAGCCGAACACATGCCCCAGCGCCGCCTCTGGCGCGATCTCGGCACCGCCGCGCCCCAGCGCCACCACCAGCTCCACCTCGTGGTGCAGATTATGCGTGGCCGGGGGAAACGGCGTGTCCGCCCCACCCCGTATCACCGCATCCGCCGGCTTGGAAAAAAAGAACGGCGGCTCCCGGCTCGGGTCCCCGCCCATCTCGCGTGCATGCGCGGCGTAGTTGCGCCCCACACAAAACACCCGTCGCACTGGAAATTTCTCAGCGTGGCCGTGCACTGTCACATAAACCGGCGCAGGCGGCGGAAACACATACTCGCTCATGGCAAGGCTCCTTTCACTTGGATCGCACCCCAGCATAGGCTATTTGGTGGCCATGAAACACTTTCTTGCCGCAGCTTTCGTACTTCTTGCCCCCAGCCTCGCCCTGGCGGCCGCCCCCGCCCCCCTTGGCCCCAACGGCGGAAAATTTGGCGATTGGAAGGCCGCGACCTATGGCAACGGCAGTGCAAAGATCTGCTATGCGTTCACTAACGCGCAGATTTCCAAGCCAAACTGGAAGTCGCGCGGCAAGGTGATGCTCACCGTCACCAATCGCAGCGGCTCACATGATGAGGTCTCCATCTCCGCCGGCTATACCTACCCCAAGAATGCCAAAGTGACGCTCGCCGTCGGCACCAAGTCGTTCGACTTCTACACCCAGGCGGGCACCGCCTTCACCGCCAGCGGCAAGGATGCCGTCGCCGCCTTCGCGGCTGGCAATTCCGCCGCCGCCACCGGGCCCGGCCCCAAGGACCATCCAGTGACCGACCAATTCTCCCTCACCGGCTTCTCCAGCGCCTATAAGGCGATTGGCACCGCATGCCCGTAACCGATCTCACCGCCGCCGACCGCGAGCGCATCCTCGCCAAGGCCGCCCATTTCTCCCCCCCGGACCACATCCTGCCGGATGGCCGCCGCGACCTCGTCGGCCTCTCGCGCGAGGAGCTGCTGGCCGAGGTCGAGGCCTTCGGCGAGAAGCCCTTCCGCGCCAAGCAGCTCTGGCACTGGATCTACCACCAAGGCGCGCGGGATTTCTCCGCCATGAGCAGCATCGCCCGCCCGTTGCAGGAGAAACTCGCCGAGCGCTTCGTCATCGGCCGGCCCGAGGTCGCGATCGACCAGCTTTCCAAGGACGAAACCCGCAAATTCCTATTCCGCTTCCGCGATCACGAGGCCGTGGAAACGGTCTACATCCCGGACCGGCAAGAAGATCGCGGCGCCGTCTGCCTTTCCTCTCAGGTTGGCTGCACCCTCTCCTGCCGCTTCTGCCATACCGGCACGCAGCGCTTGGCGCGCAACCTGTCCTCGGCCGAGATCGTCGGCCAATTCATGGCCGCGCGCGACGCCTATGGCGAATGGCCCAGCCCCAAAGGCGAGACCCCGCGTTTGCTCAGCACCATCGTGCTGATGGGTATGGGCGAGCCGCTGTATAATTACGAGAACGTGGCAAAAGCCATGAAGATCGTCATGGATAACGAGGGCATCGCCCTCTCCCGCCGCCGCATCACCCTCTCCACCTCCGGTGTGGTGCCGATGATGGACCGTGCCGGTGCCGAGCTTGGCGTGAACCTCGCCGTGTCTCTGCACGCCGTCACCGACGAGCTGCGCGACGAACTGGTACCGCTGAACCGCAAATACCCCATCCGCGAGGTCATCTCCGCCTGCAAGCGCTACCCTGGCGCCTCCAATGCGCGGCGCATCACCTTCGAGTACATCATGCTGAAGGGGCTGAACGATTCCGAGGCTGATGCGCGGGCGCTGGTGAAGCTCATCGCGGGCCTTCCGGCGAAGGTGAACCTCATTCCCTTCAACCCCTGGCCGGGCAGCCATTACGAGCCCAGCCCCCCCGCCAGCCTGAAGAAATTTGCCAACATCGTCATGGATGCCGGTTACGCCTCGCCCATCCGCACCCCGCGCGGGCAGGACATTCTGGCCGCCTGCGGGCAGCTCAAGAGCGCGGTCGAAAAAGCCGCCGCGGAGTAACGCGCCCGCCGCCTTGAACCCTCCGCTCCTAATGGCAACATCCCGGCCATCAGCAGCGAAGGGATCAAGACCATGCCAGCCTATCTCATCACTGGCGGGGCGCGCGGCATTGGCGCCGGCATCGCGCGGAAGCTGGCGCAGGATGGCGGCACCGTCGTCATCGCCGACAAGCAGAAGGTAAACCTCCCCGGCATCCGCAGCGTGATCTGCGATGTCTCGGACAAAGCCCATCCGCACCCCGCGCGGGCAGGACATTCTGGCCGCCTGCGGGCAGCTCAAGAGCGCGGTCGAAAAAGCCGCCGCGGAGTAACGCGCCCGCCGCCTTGAACCCTCCGCTCCTAATGGCAACATC
>JAQUAC010000004.1 GCA_028687415.1 Acidocella sp.
CGCGAGGTTGGGGATCAGCGGCTTCATGCCGCCGCCGGTCTTGCCGTGGCAGCCGGCGCAATCAGCGGCATAAACGGTGGCACCGCGGGCGATGGAGGCGGTGGCATCAGCCACAGCGGGGCTGGGCTTGGTTTTCAGCGGCCGGGTCGCGGTTTGCAGGTAGGTGGCGATGTCCTCGTCATCGGTGACCGGCAGCAGCGAGGTGGAGTTCTTCACCATGTCGCCCATAGGGCCGTAGGCGGAGCCTTTCACCATGTTGCCGCCATCGTGCAGATAGGCAACCAGGTCAGCTTTGTCCCAACCGCCGACGCCGTCGGTTTTGTCCGAGGTGATGTTGGGGGCGTAATAGGCGTCGAGGGCCGTGCCGGCGAGCCAGCGCCCGCTTTCCATTGCGCCCAGCATGTTGCGCGGGGTGTGGCACTCGGCGCAATGGCCCAGCGCCTCTGTGAGGTAGGCGCCGTTCTTCATGCGGTCGTCCCAGGCGGGCTCCATATGCATGGGCCCGGCGCGGAAGAACAGCATCCGCCAGCCAAGCAGCGCCGGGCGCTGGTTGAAGGGGAATTTCATGGAGTTGGGGGTAGGGGCCTGCGATACCGGGGGAAGCGAGAAGATATAGGCCTTGATGGCCATCACATCCGCATAAGACAGCTTGGTGTAGGAGGTGAACGGCATGGCCGGGTACAGGAATTTGGGGAAGATGAACCAGGAGTGGCCCGGCCTGATGCCGTAATGCACGGCGTTGTAGAACTGCTTATCCGTCCAGTTGCCAATGCCCGTTGCCGGGTCCGGCGTAATGTTGGGGGAGGCGAGGCCGCCAAACGGCGTGTTGATGACCAGCCCGCCGGAATAGGGCGCGTGGTTGGGCCCGGTATGGCAGGGCAGGCAGTCCGCCGCTGTGGCCAGATATTTGCCGCGGGCGATGAGCGCCGCCGGGTCCGTGGGGGCGGCGAGGGAGGCGGTGGGGTAGTTGGAATCGTCATCCGCGATGGCGAGGCGGCTGGCGAGTGCGGCCCCAAGCGCCAGCGCAAGAGCGGCGGCGGCGAGAGCCGGGCGCGTGGCGCGGCGTTTCAGCATGGCGAACGGCATGGAATCCCCCTGTTTCTTTATCTGTCCTCTATTTCACCATAATTGTATCTTGCTTCAAGAGTGTACCAAATCAGTGACCATAAAGTGTCTCAGGCGCGATTTCGGGCTTTGCCACTTCTACCAGCTCACCATTACGCACGGCGGTGTAGAAGCAGTTGCGCCGGCCGGTGTGGCAGGCCACCCCTTTTTGGTCCACGAGCAGCAACAGCGTGTCGCCGTCGCAGTCAATGCGCATTTCCACCAGCTTCTGCTGCTGGCCGGAGGTCTCGCCCTTTCGCCAGAGTTTTTGGCGCGAGCGGGAGAAATAGCACACCTGCCCGGTGGCCAGCGTCTCCTCGACCGATTCGGGGTTCATCCAGGCCAGCATCAGCACCTCGCCGGTGTCGTGCTGCTGGGCGATGGCGGCGACCAGCCCGTTATCGTTGAATTTGATCGCGTCCAGTATCTTGCTCATCGGGCCAGCATTCCGTTGGTGAGGCAGGCTTCGTCGAAGCGGCAGACAATCTGCTTGTCGATATCGTGCGGGGTGGCGTCCTTATAATTCACGCGGGTGATAAGGTCGGCGATGATCGCCAGGCGCGCGGCTTTTTTGTCGCCGGCGCGCACCACCATCCAGGGCGCGGCGGCGCTGTCGGTCAGGCGCAGCATCTTGTCGCGGGCTTCGGTGTAATCGTCGAAATACTTCAGCGCCTTCTCGTCGATGGGGCTGATCTTCCACTGCTTCAGCGGGTCCTTGTGGCGCGCTTCCAGCCGCAGCTTTTGCTCATGGCGGTCGATGTCCAGATAGTATTTAATGACCGTGACGCCGGCCTGCTCCAGCATGGCTTCAAATACCGGCACGCTGCGCAGGAACTCATGGTATTCGGGCTCGGTGCAGAAACCCATGACATGCTCAACCCCGGCGCGGTTGTACCAGGAGCGGTTGAACAGCACGATTTCGCCACCCGCCGGCAAGTGTTGGACGTAGCGCTGGAAATACCATTGCGTGTTCTCCACGTCGGACGGCTTGGGCAGCGCCACGATGCGGATATCGCGCGGGGAGAGGTGCTCGGTGATGCGCTTGATCGTGCCGTCCTTGCCGGCGCCGTCGCGGCCCTCAAGGATGATGAGAACCTTCCGGCCTTCGGCAATGACGTGGCGTTGCAGCTTCACCAGCTCGACCTGCAGATGATGCAGGGATTTTTCGTAGTCTTTGGGCATGGGGGAATATTGGGCCGGATTTTTGCGGCTGTAAAACCCCTGCGCGGCTACTCCAGCAGCAGGCCGCGCAGCGCGGCGGTCTCGGCGGGGCCAACGCCCAGCGCGGCGGAGAGGTACCCCTCGATTGTGCCGTGGCGTTCCTCCATCGCGGCGAAGGCGATGGCGAGGTAACCTGGATCGGCGGTCAGCAGCGGCAGGTACACCTTGCGTGGTTTGGCTTGCAGCCCGGCATAGCGGGCATCGGCCAGCAGAATCGCCTCCAGCCGGCCGATCACGGCGTCGGTAAGGGTGTAGTCGTGCTCGATGACGGCCCGTTTCACGCCGAGCGTGTGTAGGATGAGCGCGGCGGCGACGCCTGTGCGGTCTTTGCCGGCGGTGCAGTTGAACAGCAGAGGCACGCGCCCGGTGAGCAACTGGCCGAACAGGGTGCGGTAGCCCGCCGCCTGCTCAAAGGGTAGCTCGCGGTAGACGGTTTGCATTACCCGCGTCATTGCTTCCGGGGTTGTTTCCTCCTGCGCGATTAGTTGGTCGAGATTGCCGGCACTCAGCTCGTAATCCCCGGTGAGGTAGCGGGTGGCGCCGGTGTTGTGCCAGTCCATGGGGCGGTGAAGGCGCTCCTGCGGGGTGCGCAGGTCGCAGATGGCGGTGATGCCCAGGCTCAGCAGTGCCGCCCGCGCCGCATCGTCGCCATGGCGGATAACCCCGGAGCGGTATAGCAGGCCCCATTTCACCAGGCGGCCATCGGCGGCCTCATACCCGCCCAGGTCGCGCAGGTTATGCCCGCCCTCAATGCCAAGCGCGCGCTGCCGGCCGGCTGTGAGACTGTCCATGTTATTCCCCTTTTGCACCGCCATGTAGGGGGCGGGGAATGTCGCGGCAAGCGCGGAAATAATGATTTGCGGCGCGGCGGGATCATGGTTTGATGTGGGGTATGGATACGACCTTGCCGCAAGACCGCCGCCCCGAGACGATGGACGAAGCCCTCCGTGAGGATATCCGCCTACTGGGGCGGATTCTGGGGGAGACGATACGCGCCATAGACGGCGACGGGGCGTATGAGCTGATAGAGGCTGTGCGCCAGCTCGCCGTGCGCTTCCACCGTGACCAGGATCAGGCGGCGCAGGCGGCGCTTGAGGCCACGCTCGCCGGGCTCTCGGATGGCGAGATCAACAAGATCACCCGTGCCTTCGGCTATTTCTCCGTGCTTGCCAATATTGCCGAGGACCACCACCACACAAGGCGCTGGCGCGCGCATCAGGTGGCTGGTTCGCTGCCACGTGAAGGCAGTCTGGCCGACGCCATCGCCCGCGCCAGGGCGGACGGCTACGATAACGCCAAGCTCAAGGCATTCTTCCAAACCGCCTATATCGCCCCGGTGCTGACCGCGCACCCGACCGAGGTGCAGCGGCGCAGCATTCTGGACAATCTGGACGCCATCGCGGCGCTGCTGAACAAGCGCGACCGGCTGGCCGAGACGCGCGAGGAGCGCGAGGAGATAGAGGCCGAGCTGCGCAGCCTAGTGCTGACCCTGTGGCAGACGCGCATGTTGCGGACCAGCAAGCTCTCGGTGCTGGATGAGGTGGAGAATGCGCTGGGGTTCTTCGAGGCGACGTTCTTTACCGAGGTGCCGAAGCTCTATGCCGCGGTGGAGCGCGCGATAGGGGCGGAGGGGCTGCCGGCGTTTCTGGAGATCGGCAGCTGGATCGGCGGTGACCGGGACGGCAACCCCTTCGTGGACGCGACGGTGCTGACCGAGGCGTTGGCCCGGCAGGCTGAGCGCGCGCTGGCTTTCTATATAGATGAAACCCGCAAGCTGCGGCGCGAGCTGCCGCTGGCGGCGCTGCTGGCCAAGGTGACGCCGGAGCTGCTGGCGCTGGCGGCGGACTCGCCGGACCGCTCGGCGCACCGGGCGGATGAGCCGTACCGTCTGGCGCTGGCCAACATCCAGGCGCGGCTGGTGGCCACGCATGAGGCGCTGCTGGGGCACAAGCCTACGGTGCAGGTCTCGTCCTCCGTGCGGGGGGCGGTGGCCAAACCCTATGCCGCGCCGGAGGATTTTGTCGCGGACCTCACGGTTATCAGCCACTCGCTGCTCAGCCATGGCGCCAAGCCGTTGGCGCAGGGGCGGCTCGGTAGCCTGCTGCGCGCGGCGCTGGTCTTTGGCTGGACGCTGGCGCCGCTGGACATGCGGCAGAACTCAGACGTGCATGAGCGCGTGGTGGCGGAGCTGCTGGAGGTGGCCGCACCCGGTACGGGGTATCTGGAGCTGGACGAGGCGGGACGGGTTGGCATTTTGCTGCGCGAGCTGGGCACCTCCCGCCCGCTGGTTTCGCCGCATGTGGTCTATAGCGCGGGCACAGCGAAGGAGTTGGCGATCTTTAATGCGGCCCGGGCCGCGCATCTGCGCTACGGCAAGCGCTGTATCCGCACCATGATCATCTCCAAGACCGATGGCGTGTCGGATATGCTGGAGCTGGCCGTGCTGCTGAAGGAGGCAGGGCTACTGCGCCCGGCGGAGGGGGCGCTGGATGTTAACATCGTGCCGCTGTTCGAGACCATCGGGGATTTGCGCGCCGCCGCCGGAAGCATGGACGAGCTGCTCTCCTTCCCGGTCTACCGGGCGCTGCTGGCTGGGCGGGGCGAGACGCAGGAGGTGATGCTCGGCTATTCAGACAGTAATAAGGATGGCGGGTTCCTCACCTCCGGCTGGGAGCTGTACCGCGCCGAGGTCGGGCTGGTGGAGGTGTTCGCCAAGCATAATGTGCGGCTGCGGCTGTTCCACGGGCGCGGAGGCTCCGTGGGGCGCGGCGGCGGGCCGAGCTATCAGGCGATTCTGGCGCAGCCCAAAGGGGCGGTGCAGGGGCAGATACGGCTCACCGAGCAGGGCGAGGTTATTGCCGCCAAATACGGCAATGCTGGGGTCGGGCGGCGCAATCTGGAGGTGCTGGTTTCGGCCACGCTGGTGGCCACCGCCGAGCCCGCGATCGCCGAACCGCTGGACCCGCGCTTTCCGGCGGCGCTGGGCGAACTCTCGGACGGCGCTTTTGCAGCGTATCGTAACCTTGTCTACGAAACTCCTGGTTTTGAAGATTATTTCTGGCAGTCCACGGTTATCACCGAGATCGCCGGGCTGAATCTGGGTTCGCGCCCGGCCAGCCGCGCCAAGGGGCGGAGCATTGAGGATCTGCGCGCCATTCCCTGGGTGTTCTCCTGGGCGCAATGCCGGGTGATGCTGCCAGGCTGGTATGGGTTTGGCACCGCCGTCTCTGAACTGCTGGAGACGCATGGGCCGGAGCGGGGCATGGCGCTGCTGCAATCCATGTTCCAGGACTGGCCGGTATTCTCCACCCTGCTGCTGAATATGGATATGGTGCTGGCCAAGGCCGATATGAGCATTGCCGCGCGCTACGCGGCGCTGGTGGAGGATGAGGGGCTGCGCGAGCGCATTTTTCCGCGCATCAAGGCTGAATATGAGCGCACGAGGGCGCATCTGCTGACCATTACCGGCCAGAAGGCGCTGCTGGAGCAGAATCCGGCGCTGCGCCGCTCCATTATCAACCGTTTCCCGTATCTGGACCCGCTGAACCATGTGCAGGTGGAGATGTTGCGCCGCTACCGCGACCAGGCCGCCCGGGGTGGGGCGGGGGAGGCGAGCGAGCGCATCCGCCGGGGGGTGCATATCTCGATCAATGGCATTGCCTCGGCGCTGCGCAACAGCGGGTAAGTGGAGGCAGGCATGCCGCTGCGCCGTGGTGGCGCGCGCGCGGCAAGTTATATAGGCTGTACATTATCGTCTTAGGAGCACATGGGTATGATCCGTCTTTCACTGGCCTGCATGCTGGCTTTGGCCGTGGGCAGCGCAGCTTTGGCGCAGAGCACCGAAGTTGCCGGCAGCGCCAGCAGCAGTGGCACCACCAAAAGCGACACTGGCCTCGCCAAGCCGCCAGCCGGAACCACCGCGCGGGCGCCGGTGAAGTTCAATCATAATAATGACAACACGGGCATTGGCGCCAACGTGCCAACCTTGCCGCAGATTGCGCTGCATCCGGATGTGATCATCGGCTCTGGTTCGCCCATCGCCGGGCCGGGTGGCTCCACCGGTTCGCCGGTCGGCAACTGAGTTCGTTACCCATTCCCCGTCCGCTGGGCGGGGAATGGCCGGCGCCTCAGCCATGCTGCTGCGCTGAGGGCAGAACCGCCGGGATGGAGGGAACCTCCTCGCTCCGGCAGATGCATTCCACGTACTTGCCGTGGTGCTCACGGAAGACCCAACCGTCTTCGATATAAAACTTCTCCTGAGCGTGGGTCTCAGGCGGAACATAGCCGTTCCGAAGTGCGATAATCCGGGCCTGACCAGTGAGTGCTTGGAATGAGGGCATTTCGGACACTCCTTGTTATTTGACGGTGAGTGTAATTGGAAAGCCTGCCGGTTTTCAAACAATAAAGCAAAATCTTGGCAAAAATTCATCGTGGTGCCGCAATTTACATTGCGGCTGCGAAGAGCGCTATTTCTCGTGGTGAGAAAGAGAAAGTTTTAAAATGAATGGGTAATGCCAAGAAACTTCAGTGCGGATGAGATAATGTTAACCGCTCCGCAATGGAAGTGTTGGAGCGCTTCAAAGCTTTTATGCTTGTCATAGGCGTTCTAGCCACACTGCCTGCATGCCATTGCCGGGCTTCAGCATGGTTGTGGGGTTTGGGCGAGCTGGTTACAAAAAGCTTATAAAGTCATGTCGCATTGCTTTATGTGAGTGGCCCTCCTACCATATTATGTGCTGTTGAAATGCGTATGATTTGGCTGCGTATTTTGGTTCTGACTTGGCGCTGCAACGCGCGGGTGTTGTGGTTTTCTGTTTCTAAGCCTGATCTCTCGCAGGTTTTCAACTTTTGAAGCTCTTGCAGCAGCGCCTCTAAGTACCAGGGTGGCCAGCAATTACTTGAGGTTAACCAGAGTGCGGTGGCATTCTGCAGCCGGTATCAGGCGATTCCGCAAGTGGCGGACTTTGCGAACAATCCTGATGGCAGCAAGGGTGTTGTTTTTAATTGTGCGCAAGCGGTCGCGTCATCGCCGCCGCTAATGCAGGCGAATTCCAGCCTTACCTATACCTATGGAACGGATGCGGAGCTGTTGGCGGCACAGCGGAATGCTCAGGCCTGCTGCATGAATGCCGGGCGGTCTCAGATGAGTTCCTCGATCATGCCGAATGCCGATGGGACGAAGACAATCATGTTCAAGTGCAACGGGCCATGGAGCATGGCTGAATTAGCTAAAACGTCCAGTTTGACGATCATATAACGAAAGAAGTCAAATCATGCTGCAGATTATTGTTATTGTTCTACTCGTGCTTGTGCTGCTGTCCTTCTTCGGCGGCTATTCTGGCTATGTGCCGTCCCATATAGGTTACGGCGGTGGCGGAGTTGGGCTTCTGCTCCTGATTGTCCTGCTTGTGCTGCTGCTGCGGTAAATTTGATTTCTGCCTGAAATGCCCCCGGTTTGTGCCAGGTTAGAACCTGCACACAACCGGGGGCGTGTTTGTCAGGCCCTCACTCCACCGTGACGGATTTGGCGAGGTTGCGAGGTTGGTCAACATCCGTGCCTTTCAGCACGGCCACATGGTAGGCCAGCATCTGCACCGGGATGGCATACAGGATCGGCGCCGCGAAAGGGTCGATCCTGGGCAGGAGAATGGTCTCGGTGGCGATGCTGCGCAGCTTTACCGCTCCCTCGGCATCAGAGAACACCACGATTTGCCCGCCACGCGCGGCTGCCTCTTGTAAATTGGAGGCGGTTTTCTCGAAGAGCGGCCCGGAGGGGCAGATGGCGATGACCGGCACGGATTTGTCGATGAGCGCGATGGGGCCGTGCTTCATCTCGCCCGCCGCGTAACCTTCCGCGTGGATATAGCTGATTTCCTTGAGCTTCAGCGCGCCTTCCAGCGCGATGGGGAAACACCCGCCACGCCCGAGATACAGCACGTCTCGCGCTTCAGCGATGCGCTTGGCGAGCTGCTTGATCGGCTCGTCGCATAGCAGGATTTCCGCCGCCTTGGAGGGGAGTTCAAGCAGTGCCGAGGTGAGGCGCGCCTCTTCCGCCGGGGGCAGCACGCCCTTGGCCCGCGCCAAGGCCAGCGCGAACACCGCCAGCACGGTGAGCTGCGCGGTGAAGGCCTTGGTGCTGGCCACGCCGATCTCCGGCCCGGCGATGGTCTCCAGCATCGCGTCGCTCTCACGTGCCATGGTGCTTTCCGGCACGTTCAGCACCGAGAGGATTTTCTGGCCCTCGGCCTTCATGTAGCGCAAGGCCGCCAGCGTGTCGGCGGTCTCGCCGCTCTGGCTGACCAGCAGGCCCAGCCCGCCTTCTTCCATCGGCGGGGCGCGGTAGCGGAACTCGCTCGCCACGTCCGCCTCCACCGGTACGCGGGCCAGGTTTTCCAGCCAGAACTTCGCCGTTAACCCGGCGTAGAATGCCGAGCCGCAGGCGCTCATGGTGATGCGCTTCACGGCGGCGAGGTCGAAGGGCAAGGGCGGGAGCATTGGCACGCCGCCATCCAGCATGCGGTGCAGCACGTCGCCGATGACCACCGGGTGCTCGTGCAGCTCCTTCTCCATGAAGTGGCGGAAATTGCCCTTGCCAATAGAGGCGCCGGTCAGGCTGGTGAGCTTCTTGGCGCGTACCACTTCGGCGTTAGTACGGTCGTAGAATACCGCCCCGGCGCGGGTGACGACGACCCAATCGCCGTCTTCAAGATACGCGATCTCGCGGGTCAGCGGGGCCAGGGCCAGGGCGTCGGAGCCCAGATACATCTCCTCGGCCCCATAGCCCACGGCCAGGGGCGCGCCGCGCTGGGCGCCGATGATCAGCTCTGGGTGTCCGGCGAAGATCAGCGCCAGGGCGTAAGCGCCCTCCAGCCGGGCGAAGGCGGCCTTGGCGGCTTCCACCGGCTCCAGCCCCTGGGCCAGGAGCAGATCCAGCAGTTGCGCTACGGTCTCGGTGTCCGTTTCGGTGGAGAAAGTCTGGCCCTTGGCTTCCAGCTCGGCGCGCAGCTCGGCATGGTTCTCGATGATGCCGTTATGCACCACCGCCACGCGGGCGGTGCCGTGCGGGTGGGCGTTGGACTCTGTCGGCGCGCCATGCGTGGCCCAGCGCGTATGGCCGATGCCGATGGTGCCGGTGAGCGGCTGGCGCTCCAGCACGGCGGCCAGGTTCTTCAACTTGCCCTCGGCGCGGCGGCGGTCGATATGCCCGTTCACCAGCGTGGCGATGCCGGCGGAATCGTAGCCCCGGTATTCCAGGCGCTTCAGGCCATCCAGAAGCAGCGGCGCCGCCGGCGACAATCCCACAACACCTACGATACCACACATATGACTCAACCCTTCGTAACGCGTTTCCTTGCGGTAGCCCCGGGGGGGCGCATATGTCAAAGGAGTGGAAATTCAAAATCTATGACGGAGTATTTCATGCGCGCGGTCATCTTTGATTTGGACGGGACGCTGATTGATTCCGCGCCGGATATCGCGGCTGTCCTCAACCGCGTGCTGATGGCGGACGGGCTGGAGCCGCTGGCGGGCGATGAGGTGCGGACGATGATCGGCGATGGCGCGAAGGTGTTGCTGGAACGCGCATTTGCCGCGCGGGGGGCTGTGGCGGGGGCGCCGCATCTGGCGGCGTTCATCGCGGATTACGAGGCCAACCCGGTGGTGGAGACCGTGCCTTATGCTGGCATCGTGCAGGCTTTGGCACTGCTGGCGGAAGCCGGGTACCCGCTGGGCGTCTGCACCAACAAGCCCATTGGCCCCACGCGCCGGATTCTGGATGTGCTGGGCCTCAACCCGTTTTTTGGTGCCGTGGTCGGGGGGGACTCCACCCCTTATCGCAAACCTGACCCGCGGCATCTGGCCGTCGCGCTGGATGAATTGGCGGCGCGGGAGGCGGTGATGATCGGCGACCATGAGAACGATATCCTGGCCGCCACCGGGCTGGGGCAGCCGAGCATTTTCGTACGCTGGGGCTATGGCCGGGCGGAAGCATCCTACACCGCCGACACCCCGATGGAGCTGCCGGGGCTGATCCGGGAGATCCCCATGGGTGAAGAAATTTCAGGGGTGGTGAGCTGCATTTCGGGTTGACGCGCCGCACGGCATGCCCCAATTTGCAAACAGGACTAAACCAGTCCGTTTACTGGAGCGGCTATGCTGAAACTGTCCCGTTTGACCGATTACGCCGTGGCGGCGCTGGTGCGCCTGAGCACGGCTGAGGGGGTTGAGACCTCTCCGGGCATCGCGGCGTCCATAGGCGTGCCGGAGCCCACAGTGGCGAAGGTGCTGAAGGCGCTGGCGGGGCAGGGGTTGGTGATTTCCACACGCGGCGCGCGGGGCGGCTACAGGCTGGGCCGGGGGCTGGAGGAAGTATCTGTGGCCGAGGTTATTTGCGCCATAGACGGGCCCATAGCGCTGACCTCCTGCGTGGAAGGGGCGACCGGCGGTTGCGGGAGCCAGTCCCTTTGCCCCGTGGCGGGGCGGTGGGACCCGGTGAATGAAGCCATTCGCACAGCACTGAGCAAGATCACCCTGGCCGACATGGCTGCTGCCGCGCTCCCGCCCGGTCTGCGCCTGCCTGTGTCCGAGCCGATGAATGAGGTTGCATGATGTCTGCCACGACTGAAAACACCGTCCACGAGATGGCGGCACAGAAATACAAATACGGGTTCACCACCGACATCGCGATGGAGGAGTTCCCCAAGGGGCTCAACGAGGACATCGTGCGGCTGATCTCGGCCAAGAAAAGCGAGCCGGCGTGGATGCTGGACTGGCGGCTGAAAGCCTTTGCCATGTGGCAGAAGATGGAGGAGCCGCATTGGGCCCGCATCCACCACCCGCCGATTGATTATGACGACCTTTATTACTACGCCGCTCCGTCGGCCCCGGCGCCGAAATCGCTGGATGAGGTGGACCCTAGCCTGCTCGATATGTACGAGAAGCTGGGCATTCCGCTGAACGAGCGGGCCGCGCTGGCGGGCGTGGCGGTGGATGCGGTGTTCGATTCAGTCTCGGTTGCCACCACTTTTCGCGAGACACTCTCCAAGGCGGGCGTGATCTTCTGCCCGATCTCCGAGGCGGTGCGCGAGCATCCGGAACTGGTGCGGGAGTATCTTGGCTCCGTGGTGCCGGTGGCGGATAATTATTTCGCGGCGCTGAACTCGGCCGTGTTCTCCGATGGCAGCTTCGTCTATATCCCCAAGGGGGTGCGCTGCCCGATGGAGCTGTCCACCTATTTCCGCATCAACGCCAAGAATACCGGGCAGTTCGAGCGCACGCTGATCATCGCGGCGGAGGGCGCCAGCGTCTCTTATCTGGAGGGCTGCACCGCGCCGATGCGCGATGAGAACCAGCTGCATGCGGCGGTGGTGGAGCTGGTGGCGCTGGATGAGGCGAAGATTAAGTACAGCACCGTGCAGAACTGGTATCCGGGTGATGCCGATGGCAAGGGCGGAATTTATAATTTCGTGACCAAGCGCGGTGCCTGCCGGGGCAGGAACTCCAAGATATCCTGGACTCAAGTTGAGACCGGCTCGGCGATTACCTGGAAATACCCATCCTGCATCCTGCAAGGCGATGGCTCGGTGGGCGAGTTCTACTCGGTGGCGGTGACGAATAATTTCCAGCAGGCGGATACCGGCACCAAGATGATCCATCTGGGCAAGAACACCAGCAGCACGATCATCTCCAAGGGCATTTCCGCTGGGCATTCCAACAACACCTATCGCGGGCTGGTGAAGATCATGCCCGGAGCCTCGGGGGCGCGGAATTTCACCCAGTGCGATTCATTGCTGATCGGCGACCAGTGCGGCGCGCATACGGTGCCGTATATCGAGAGCCGCAACATGTCCGCCAAGGTGGAACATGAAGCCACGACCTCGAAGATCGCCGAGGACCAGCTCTTCTACTGCCGCTCGCGCGGGCTTAGCCAGGAGGATGCGGTGGGGCTGATCGTAAATGGTTTCTGCAAGGATGTTCTGAAGGAACTCCCCATGGAATTCGCCGTTGAGGCGCAAAAACTCCTGTCTGTTTCTCTGGAAGGTTCTGTCGGCTGATGTTGGAAATCAAGAATCTGCATGCGCGCATTGGCGAAAAGGAAATTCTTCGCGGTGTGAACCTAGTGGTGCCGGATGGTGAAATTCATGCCATCATGGGCCCCAACGGCGCTGGCAAGTCCACGCTCTCTTATGTGCTCTCGGGCCGTGACGGCTATGAGGTGACCGAGGGCGAGGCGATTTATAACGGCCAGAATGTTCTGGAGATGGAGCCGGAAGTCCGTGCCGCCGCCGGTATTTTTCTGGCCTTTCAGTATCCGGTGGAACTCACTGGCGTGGGCAATGCCAACTTCCTGCGCACGGCGCTGAATGCCATTCGCCGCAAGCGCGGTGAGGCGGAGCTGGATGCGGTGGCGTTCCTGAAGCTCGCTCGTGCGGCGGCAAAGACGCTGCAAATGAAAGAGGATTTTCTCAAGCGCAACGTGAATGTCGGGTTCTCGGGTGGTGAGAAGAAGCGCAACGAGATGCTGCAAATGGCGCTGCTGCAACCGGGCCTCGCGATTTTGGACGAGACGGATTCCGGGCTTGATATCGACGCGCTGAAGATTGTGGCCGAGGGTGTGAACGCGCTGCGCAGTCCGAAATTCTCGGCGCTGGTCATCACGCATTATCAGCGTTTGCTCGACCATATTGTGCCGGATGTGGTGCATGTGCTGGCAGGCGGGCGCATTGTGCGCTCCGGCTCGAAGGAACTGGCGCTGGAGCTGGAAGCGCACGGCTATGCCGGGCTGGAAGCCGCTTGAGATGACAGCACTGCCAACCCGCAAGCTGGAAGCCTGGCGCTATACGGATCTGCGAGCGCTCTCGGCGATGTCCTTTGGCGAGGTACCAAATCCGCCAGCACCTGTGCTGCCGGACTTGGCACTGCCGCGCTTAGTGTTTCTGAATGGCGTGTCCAGTGAAAACCTGTCGTCCGCGGTGCCTTATGCGCGCGGGTTTGAGGCCGTGGCGGAGCCTTCGGCCGAGCCGCTGGCACTCATCAATGCCGCCCATGCGCAGCAGGGCATCACGCTGGAGATTCCCGCAGGCGTTGATGCTGGCACTGTGCTGCTGATTTCGCAGGCTGGCGGGACCGTGCCGTTCGCCTTTCATCCGCGTCACCGGATTACGCTCGGTGCCGGGGCACGGCTGACGATTATTGAGATCGCCAAAGGTGATGGTGTGTACTGGCATAATCCGGTCACGGATATTGTGTTGCAGGATGGCGCGAAGCTTGAACATGTACGGTTGCAGGATGAAAGCCGCGAGGCGTTTAACCTGAGCACCATTCGCGCGGAGATCGCGGAAAACGCCGCCTATGAGCATTTCACAGCAACCATCGGGGCGAAACTCTCGCGCACGGAAATTCATGCGGCGCTTTTGGGCACGAACGCGCTTGTGCATCTGAATGCCGCCCAGCTGCTTACCGGCACGCAGCATGGTGATTTTACCTCGGTCATCGCGCACAAGGCGCCGAACTGCGCCTCGCGGCAGACGGTGAAATCGGTGCTGGCGGAGAAGGCGCGGGGGGTGTTCCAGGGGCGCATCGAGGTCGCGCGGGTGGCGCAGAAGACCGATGGCTACCAGATGAATCAGGCTCTGCTGCTCTCACCGGATGCGGAAATGGATATCAAGCCTGAGCTTGAGATTTTCGCGGATGACGTGAAATGCAGCCATGGTGCCACCATTGGCGCGCTTGATAATGAGCAGGTGTTTTACCTTCGTTCACGCGGCATTCCCGAGGCTGAGGCGCGCTCCATGCTGATCCGCGCTTTTCTGGAGGAAGCGCTGGAGCCTGTGGCGCAGGCAGATGCAAAGGCACTGCTGGAAGCGGAAATCGAAACATGGTGGGTGAAACAATGAGTGCTACTCTGCAACATATTGATATCGCCGCCATCCGTGAAGATTTCCCGATTCTGTCGCAACAGGTGCATGGCAAGACATTCGTGTATCTGGATTCCGGGGCATCGGCGCAGAAGCCCCGCCAGGTGATTGACGCGATGAGCTATGTGATGGAGGCGCAATACGCCAACGTGCATCGCGGGCTGCATTATATGTCTGAGAAAACCTCGGATGCTTACGAGGTAGTACGCGACAAGGTGGCGGCGTTCATCAATGCCGGTTCGCGAGATGAGATCGTATTCACGCGTAACGCCACGGAATCCATCAACCTTGTGGCTTATACCTATGGCCGCACGGTGCTGAAGCCTGGAGATGCGGTGGCGGTTTCGCAGATGGAGCACCACGCCAATCTGGTGCCCTGGCAGATGCTGCGCGATGCGCATGGCACCGAGCTACGGATTATCAAAATCACTGATTCCGGCGAGATCGATTTCAATTCGATGGAGGAAGTGTTCGCTGATGGCAAGGTGAAGCTGCTTGCCATCACGCAGATGTCCAACGTGCTTGGCAGCTACACGCCGGTGGAGCGGCTGGCCAAATTTGCACATGAGCGTGGCGCGAAAATTCTGCTGGATGGATCGCAGGCGATCGTTCACCGTAAGGTGGATGTGCAGGCCATTGATGCGGATTTCTACGTATTCTCTGGGCACAAGCTTTACGGCCCCACGGGCATTGGCGTGCTCTATGCCAAGGCTGAACTGCTGGAGGCGATGCCGCCTTTCCTCGGCGGCGGCGATATGATCGCGTCTGTGTCCTATGAAAAATCCACCTGGGCGAAGCCGCCGCACCGTTTTGAGGCCGGGACACCGGCGATCATCGAGACCATTGGGCTGGGGGCGGCGATTGATTATGTGCAGGGCATTGGCTTCGAGGCGATTGCCGCGCATGAGCAGGTGCTGACCGAACATGCGCTCGCCACCTTGGATAATATCGAGGGCTTGCGCATTATTGGCCGTGCGCAGGACCGTGGCGGGGTGATCTCCTTTGTGATGAAAGACGTGCACGCGCATGATATCGCGACGCTGCTCGACCGCCAGGGTATTGCCGTGCGTGCCGGGCAGCATTGCGCCGAGCCGCTGATGGGCCGTTTGGGCGTGACCAGCACCGCGCGCGCCAGCTTCGGGGTGTACACGCTACCCGAGGAAATCGACGCGCTGGCGGCGGGGTTGCAGCGTATCAGGAAGATTTTCGCATGAATACGAGCCTCTACCAGAACGCGGTGGTGGAGCGCAGCCGGCACCCTCGTTTCGCGGGGCACCCGGCGGTGTTCGACCTGCACGGGCGCGGCGCCAACCCGCTTTGCGGTGATGCGGTGGATGTGTTCGTCACGCGCGAGGGCATGCATGTGGCTCATGAATCTCATGGTTGCGCCATCATGACCGCCAGCGCCGACCTCATGGCCGGGGCGGTGGCGGGCAAGAGCCCGGAAGAGATCGCGGCATTGCGCCGGAGTTTTGAAACTACCGTGAAGACAGGCCGGGAAAATCCGGAACTGGGGGAATTGAATGCGCTTGCAGGCGTTTCGGAATTTGCGTCCCGTATTCGCTGTGCCACGCTTCCTTGGAGCGCGTTGGCGGAGGCCCTCGACCATGGCTGAGGACAAAACTCCCATGGCCGTGCCCGAGGAAAAAATGGTGCCGGTGACGAGCTGGACACCGGATGGCGAAACCACGGCGAAGGTGACGGAGGATGCCGTGATCGGCGCCATCGCCACTGTGTATGACCCGGAAATCCCGGTGAATATCTACGAACTCGGGTTGATTTATGCTATCGAGATAGCGGAGAACGGGGACGTGAAGGTGGAGATGACCCTCACGGCGCCTGGTTGCCCCTCGGCGCAGGAACTGCCCGAGATGGTGCGCAACGCCATCGCCTGCGTGGACGGCGTGGGTGATGTGAGCGTCGATACGGTGTGGGACCCGCCATGGGATCAGAGCCGGATGAGCGAAGAGGCCCGTCTCTCGCTAAACATGTTTTGAGGATAAAATGACCGTACAGAAGCGCGAACTGCCGCCGCTGATGCAGCTGACCGAAGCCGCCGCCACCAGGCTGAAGAAACTTTACGAGGGGGCGGAGGCCGGCAAGACGCTGCGCATCTCGGTCAACACCCGCGGCTGCTCGGGGATGTCCTACGAGATGGACTGGGTGGAAGAGCCCGGCCCGCAGGATGAGCGCGTGAATAACAATGGCCTCACCGTGCTGGTGGACCGCAAGGCGACGCTGTTTCTGATTGGCACCGTCATGGACTACAAAGAGGATAAGCTGACGCGCGGCTTCACCTTCGAGAACCCGAATGAAAAGGGCCGTTGCGGCTGCGGCGAAAGCTTTCACGTCTAGCCTGCCCGATTTTGTCTGCCAGCCCCCTGCACCAGGCACGAGGCTGGCGGTGGAAACCCCGACCGATACCGGCTAACAAGGCTGCGCCGCGAGGGGGATAATAATGTTTGCATTCGAGATCATTGTCGTGCTGGCCATATCGGGCGTTGCGGCGCTCTATTTGCACGACATCAGGCAGACGAAGCACACGATTCTGCGCAACTACCCGGTTATTGGCCATATACGTTACTTTGCCGAGACCTGGGGCGAGTATATGCGCCAGTACCAGTATCTGCCGGATTGGGCGGAGCGCCCGTTCAACCGGCTGGAGCGGTCTTGGGTATACCGCTCGGCTAAGGGCGTCTCCAACCTGGTCAGCTTTGGTTCGGAGAACGTGCCGAGCTTCATCTTCCGCAACGCCGCCTTTCCGGTGCTGGATGAAGACAAGAAACCCTATCCCGGCAAGCTCATCGGCATCGCCGCTGGCCCCGGCGCATGCCGTGAACCGTATCAGGCGCGGAGTTTTTTCAATATCTCGGGCATGAGTTATGGCGCGCTGAGCCATGCCGCCGTTACCGCGCTCTCTAGGGGCGCAAAGCTCGCGGGCGTGTGGATGAGCACGGGCGAGGGCGGGTTGTCGCGGTTTCATCTGGAGGGCGGGGGGGACATCGTCATGCAGATCGGCACCGCGAAATACGGTGTGCGGGATGAGCATGGCGCGCTCTCAGAAGAGCGGCTGCGTGAGATTGCAGCCTATCCGCAGGTAAAGATGTTCGAGGTGAAGCTGGCCCAGGGCGCCAAGCCCGGCAAGGGCGGCATTCTGCCCGGCCATAAGGTGACCGCCGAGATTGCGAAGATCCGCGGCATCCCCGAGGGCAAGGACAGCATCTCCCCCAACCGGCATCTGGATATCGGCAGCATCGAGGAGCTGGGCGCGTTTATCGTGCGCGTGCGCACCATCACCGGTAAGCCGGTGGGGGTGAAGTTCGTGCTGGGTGATGCCAGTTTCGTGGATGAGTGGTTCGCCGATTGCGCCGAGCACCCGGAGCGCTGCCCGGACTATGTGCAGATCGACGGTGGCGAGGGCGGCACGGGTGCGGCACCAGAGCCGTTGGCCGATTACGTGGGCCTTCCGATCACCCAGGCGCTGCCTTACGTTGCCGGGCTGCGCTATGAGCATGGGTTGCAGAACCGCATCCGCATCATTGCCTCAGGCAAGCTCGTTACGCCGGATAAGGTAGCCTGGGCGCTGTGCATGGGGGCGGATTTCGTCTCCTCCGCGCGCGGCTTCATGTTCTCGCTGGGGTGCATCCAGGCGATGAAATGCGGCAGTGGCAACTGCCCCACCGGGGTGACTGCCGTGGATGAGCGGATGATCAAGGGGTTGGACCCCGCTGATAAATCCGTGCGCGTGGCCCGCTATGCCCAGAAGATGGTGGACGAGGTGGGGGTCATTTCGCATTCGTGCGGCCTCACGGATCCGAGCGGCTTTGCCCCCAAGCATGTGACGGAGATAGAGCGCGGCGTGGCCGGGTTCCGGGCGCAGACGGGCTGATGTACCTGCTGCTTTTTGCGCTGGCGGCAGGGTTGAATGTGCTGCTGGGGCTGCATGCTTGGCCCGACGTGCTCGCAGGGAGCCTGAACGACCCGGATTCCTACATGCGGCTTCTGCGCATCGAGCAGGGGATACACAGCGGGCATCTGGTCACCACCGTGGCGCGGGATGCTTCCGGTCAGGGCGTGATGGTGGAGTGGTCGCGCCTGCTGGACGCCGTGCTCTGGCTTTTGGCGGCACCTCTGGCGCCGTTTCTTGGCTGGCACCGGGCGCTGTTCGCCGCCGGGGTGGCGCTGGGGCCGCTGGGGGTGGGGGCGCTGGGCACGGCGCTGGCCTGGGCTGTGGAGCCCTTCGCGGCGCGGCGGTATCTTTGGAGCGCGGCCCTGGCGGCAGCGCTGCTGCCAGGGCTGATTACTGTCGCGCTGCCGGGCGTCGTGCATTATCACATTCTGCTGCTGGCGATGACCGCCCTCACCGCCGGGTTCGTTGCCCGCGCCTGGAGAGATGACCGCTGGGCCGGGTTTCTGGCGGGGGTGAGCGGTGGTTTTGCTATCTGGCTGACGCCGGAGACCATGCCCTTCGTGCTCATGGCCTATGCCGCGTTGCTGCTGCGCTGGTGGGATGCGCGCAACGCCACCATACTGCTCGCCACCGCCGCCGGATGCTTCGATGTGCTGGTGGTGGCACTGTTCGTCGACCCGCCTTATGGGGGCTACGGCGTGGTGGAGACGGACCGGACCTCATTGGTTTACGTGGTCATGGCGCTGCTGCTCCTGGCTGGTGCGCTGGTGCTGACGAGACTGGAATCCCGGCTGAAGCATGGGCGCGGCCCGGCTGGGGTGGCGGTACTGGCCGTGCTGCTGGCCGGCTGGGTGGTGACCTTCCCGCAAGTGGCGGAGGGGCCGTATGGCATTCTGCCGCCGGACCAGGCGCGGGCGTTTTTCGGCGTGATCACCGAACAGATGCCGGTGCATGGCGCGGGGCTGTTCATCTTCCTGTTCCCTGGCGCCTGCGCGGTGGCTTATGCGCTGTGGCGCGCCGCTGGGGGCGGGCAGGCGGGCAGGCTGAATGTGCCTGGTGCGCTAACGCAGCCCCGGCGTGGACGAGTGGTCTGGCTGTATCTGGCGCTGTGCGGCGCCGTGGCACTGGCGCTGGGGGCGGGATTTCTGCTCTTCGTCGGGTTCTCCGCCGCCTTCGCGGCGGCGTTGCTGCCGGTGGCGCTGAGTGAGTTGAGCCTGCGCTTCGCGGCGCGCCCGGCTTTGGCCGGGGTGGCGCGGATCAGCGCGCTGATGCTGGTGCTGGGCGTGCCGGAGCTGGCGGCCATTGCCGGACCAGCGCCCAAGGCGGCATCCGAGCCGGGGCGTGCTTATCCCTCTTGCTCGTTGCGGCATATCGCGCCGCTATTGGCCCAGGCCGCCGGCAAGGTGGTGCTGGCCGGGCCGGAGGACGCGCCCGAGCTGCTGTACCGCACCCAGGTTGAGACCGTGGGCTCGCTCTATATGCATGCCGTGCCCGCCTTCATGCGCGACCGCGCCGCCTGGCGCGCCGTGCCCGGCACAACCGTGCCGCCGGAGATGACGGCCAGCGGCGCCGCTTATGTGCTATTTTGCCCCAGCCCCGGGCGCTACGGGCTGGTGGCTGATTTGCCCAAAACCACGCTGTGGGATGCGCTTGAAGCCGGCACGCCGCCGCCCTGGCTCACCCCGGTGGGCAAGGACGCGGCGGGGTGGACGCTGTACCGGGTGATACCGTGACCCCCTGGCGTTTGATGCAGGGCGTTATGTTCTCTGCGCTGGCGCTGCTGCTGGTGCTGTTTTGTTGGCATATCGAGGTGGCGAAGCTGCTGCCCGGCACCGCGCCGGATAGTCTGTTTGGCCTGCCTCTAGGGGATTTTCCCAATCTTTGGTGTGCCGGGTTGCTGGCGCGGCACGGGGAGCTTGCCACGCTCTACAATGCCGATCTCTTCCAGGCCTGGAAGGCGCGGGCGTTCGGCCATGCCGTGACGCAAACCCCCTGGATTTATCCGCCGCTGGCGCTGCCGCTGGGCGCGGCGCTCTCGGCGTTGCCGCTGCGGGCGGCTTTTGTGGTTTGGGAGCTGGGTACACTGGGCGTGATGGCTTGGCTGCTGCGCCAAGCGGGGCTGAGCTGGGCGGTGGTGGTACTGGGCGGGCTTTGCCCGGCGGAGTGGCTGTGCCTGATCTACGGGCAATATGGCGGGATCATCTCCTGCCTGCTGTTCGCGGGGCTGAGCCTTGCCGAGCGCCGCCCGGTGGCGGCGGGGATTATGCTGGGGCTGGCGGCACTGAAGCCGCAAACCGGGTTGCTGGTGCCGGTGGCCTGGGTAGCGCAAGGGCGGCTGCGGGCGATGCTGACCGCCGCGCTGGTTTGCGCCGCACTGGCCGGGCTGCCGGTGCTTTTGTTTGGCTGGGGCAGTTGGGCGCTGTTCTTCCGCGAGGCGGCTCCCGTGGCCAAGGCGCTGGTGGATGCCCCGTTTGGCCAGGGTTACCAGCTCACCGGCACCTCCGTGTTCTGGATGATGCGCAGCTTCGGCCTTTCCTGTGCCGTGGCCGATGCGGCGCAGATATGCACCGCGCTGCTGGCGGTTGTGGCGGCGTATTGGCTGTGGCGCCGCGAGGGCGACAGGTTGGTACAGGCGAGCCTGACGATGCTGTTGGCGCTGTTCGTTGCGCCTTACGGGTTCAGCGCCGATATGGTGGGCTATGGCGTGGCGCTGGCCGTGCTGGCACAACGCCGAGGCTGGCGTGTCTCGCTGCTGGACGGGCTATTCTGGCTCTGGCCAGGCTATGCCGCGCTGGTCACCCAGCTCACCGGCCTGCTGCTGACGCCTTTGGTTGTGGCGCTGGCTCTGTTCATGGGCATTCGACAAGCACGCCGCCCGGCATAGGCA
>JAQUAC010000204.1 GCA_028687415.1 Acidocella sp.
ACCGCGCTGATGCGCCAGCTCCATGCCGCCGCGGTATCGGGCTATCCGGCGAATGGCGGGGGGATGGCCGACAGGGCCAAGCTGGAGATACAGGCGGATGTGGCGCTGGAAGAGGTGCGGCGGATTGAGCTGGAGCTGCAAACGCTGCGCCCGCATCCGCTGGATGCCTGAGGTTTCTGGTGCGCCGGGCAGGAATCGAACCCGCAACCAAACCGTTATGAGCGGTCCGCTCTAACCGTTGAGCTACCGGCGCTTGCCCCCAGCGGGCCGGCGCAACATAGCCGCCGTGCGCGCGTTGGCAAGATGCCGTGCGGCGGGCTATATGCGCGGGAGTTTCAATAGGGAGTTTTGGCAATGGATGTAAGCAAGCTTTCGCCTGGGAAAGATGTGCCCCACGATATTAATGTGGTGGTGGAAATCCCGGCTGGTTCGGGCGTGAAATACGAAATCGACAAGGAGAGCGGTGCTCTCATCGTCGACCGCGTGGTCTTCACCCCGATGACCTATCCCGCCGCTTATGGCTTCATCCCCGGCACCCTGGCCGATGACGGAGACCCGGCCGACGCCTTGGTGCTGCTGCCCACCGCCGTGGTGCCCGGCGCGGTGATCCGTTGCCGCCCTATCGGCATGCTGCAGATGGAAGACGAATCCGGCCAGGACGAGAAGATCGTCTGCGTGCCGCATGACAAGGTGCACCCGCAGTTCACCGGTGTCACCGAGGTCGCGCAGCTGCCCGCCATTACCCTGGATGTCATCAAGCACTTCTTCGAGCATTACAAAGACCTCGAGAAGGGCAAGTGGGTGAAGGTCACCGGCTGGGCCGACCGTGCCGCTGCCGAGGCCGCGATCTCCGCGAGTCTTGCCCGCGCCAAGTAAAGCGGGATGGAGGCTGACCAAATAAAAAGGGACCCTTTCGGGTCCCTTTTTTTGTCCGGGAGGTATTGGTCTCAAACGAATTTGGTGCGGCGTACCGTGAGGCGCACGCCGATATTGATGGCCAGCACCACAAGCATGACAAGGAACGCGGCAGCGTAGGCCAGCGCGTGGGATTGCGCGTCCGGCTGGTCGATGAAGGTCCAGATCACGTAGGTGAGGTAGCCGACCGGCGAGTGGGTAAAGCGACCATCCCATGTGTAGTTAGACCAGCCGGCGGTGTAGATCAGCGGTGCGGTCTCGCCCACGGAGATGGCTAGCGCCAGCAGCGCGCCGGTGATGACGCCGGAGGAGGCGGCGGGCAGTATCACCTTGAACACCACGGTCGGGTCTGTGGCGCCAAGGGCGTAGGCGGCCTCGCGCATGGTGTTTGGCACTTGTTCCAGCGCCAGCTCAGTGATGCGCGCCAGATAGGGCACGATGAGGATGGCAATGGTGATGGCCGCCGCAGCGAGGGAGAAGCCCCAGCCAAATGAGATGATGAAGATGATGTAGGAGAAATAGCCGAGCACGATGGAGGGCGTGCCGGTCAGCACGTCCGAGAGGAAGCGGATGGCGGAACCGGTCTTGTTCTTGCCGTACTCGGAGAGATGAATGCCGGCGCCGATGCCCATGGGCACGGCGATGAGCATGGCAAAGAGAGTGATGAGCGCCGTGCCTTCAATGGCATTACGCAGGCCGCCCGATGCGCCGGTGGTGTTGGTGGTGAACAGTTTCACCGAGAAGGCGGAGAGCCCGTTGACGGTTATGACCCAGACGATATCCAGAAGCGGGAAAACAACCAGCAGCAATGCCAGCCCACAGGCCACCTAGCCTAGATTGCTGTAAATGACGCGCTTTATCTCCAGCGCGGAACGGAAGGGTTTAGGACTGACGCTTGCGGACATTGAGCGCTCCTGAGGCAAGGAGTTTGGCGCTGGCGTTCACCGCCAGCGTGATGAGGAACAGCACCAGAGCAACCTCAGAGAGGGCGCGCACGGACATGTTGGTGGGGTCGGCCTCGGCGCTGTCCAGCTGGCCGGCGACGAAGGAGGCAATGGTGGAGATGGGTGAGAACAACGAGGTCGGCAGGATGTTGATGCCGCCGCCGGAGACCATCAGCACGGCCATGGTTTCACCCAGTGCCCGGCCTAGTGCAAGCACGATGCCGCCGACGAGCGTCGCGCGGACCATAGGCATCATCGCCTTGGACACGACTTCGAAATGCGTGGCGCCGAGGGCGAAGGCGGATTCGCGGTTCTCCTTGGGCACTTGCAACAGAGCGTCAAGCAGGGTGGAAGCGATGATAGGTGTGATCATCAGCGCCAGCACGATGCTGGAGGCCAGCAGGCCGTAGCCGTTACCGGTGGGGCTCAGATGATGGCCAATGAAGGGAACAAGCACGGCGATGCCCCAGAGGCCGAACACGACCGAGGGCACCACGGCGATGAGCTCGACGAGCATTGAGAGTACGGGCCGGATTTTCCCAGGCACTGCCTCGGAGAGGAAGATAGCGGCGCCGATGGAGAGCGGTACGGCAATGAGGATGGCCAAGCCGGAGGAAACCAACGTACCAACGATGAAGACCAGGATACCGTATTCCGCGCCGCCGGGCACGGAAACCCCATGCACGGTCACGGGGTCGTCATACATGTCGCCCAGATTCCAGTTCACATCGGTGAGAAAGTGCAGGCCGTTGAACATTATGGCCTGGCCCGAGTAGATCACCAGAAACAAAACGACCGCGCAGAGCGCGGTGGGGATGAGCAGGCTCAGCGCGAATACCGAAAGACGAAACGGCCTGATTTTCATGGTCCACCGTACGTTGAAAGATGACCCCCTTTCGGCGACAGGCCGAAAGGGGGGGAAGCAGGATAGCGACTTACTGGATTTTAGCGATCTGCGCCTGGGAAAGCGCAACCACGGTGGCCGGTAGCGGCAGGAAGTGCACCTTGGTCATGAAGCTCGGAGCGTTACCTTCGGTAATGGCCCAGCTCAGGAAGGCGCGGACAGCCTCGGCGATGGCGGAAGCCGGCTGAGAGCTGTTCACCACGGCGTATTCGTAGTTCACGATCGGGTAAGCGTTAGGGGCGTCGGTGAAGATCATGCTGATACGCTCATCGGCCGGGGTCGAGTCGGCGACGCTTTCAGCCGCGGCGGTGATGGTGTCCTGCGTCGGCAGCACGTAGTTGCCAGCCTTGTTCAGCAGCGCGGCGGTGCCCAGACCGGAGGAGGCAACCTTGTCGGCGTAGGAGATGCCGATATAGGCAACCGAATACGGGTTGGCGGCGGCGGCGGACAGCATGCCGGAATTGCCCTTGGCGCCGATCTCACCCGAGATGGCGGGCCAGGACACGGAGGTGCCGTACTTCAGCGTGCTCGCCCAGCCAGCGTCGGAAGCCGCGAGGTACTGCGTGAAGATGAAGGTGTCGCCCGAGCCGTCCAGACGGTGGATGGGGATGATGACATGGCCCGGCAGCGTCACGCTCGGGTTCGCCGCGGCGATGGCCGGGTCGTTCCATTTGGTGATCTTGCCTTCATAGATGCCGGCCAGGATCGGGCCGGAAAGATTCAGGTTCTTCACACCCGGCAGGTTGTAGTTCACCGCCTGGCTGGAAATGGCGAGCGGGATGCTCAGGACGGACGGGTTCTGGGCTTTCAGGGAGTCAGACACATAAGCGTCGGAGGCGCCGATATTGATCAGCCCCTTGATCGCCTGCGCGATGCCAGCGCCCGAACCGGTGGAGGTGGTGGTGATGTCGGCGCCCGGGTGATCGGCCGAATAGGCGGCAACCCAGTCGTTGAACAGCGGGTAGAGCAGGCTGGAGCCGCTTTCGATCAACGGCACGCTGACAGTCTGCGCCTTCGCGGTGCCGGTAACGCCAGCCAAGCTGGCGATTGCCAGCGCCGCAACGCCGGTGCGGCGGAGCTTGTTAAGAATGTTCACGTTCGCGTTCCTTAATGTTGAGTCCCTGAGTGGAATCCCTGTTCGGACAGCGGGGGTAAGCCCGCGTGCCATGGCAATAATTGAAGCATGTGACAATAGCGACGGGGGTTGGATTGCAGTTCCATGACATTTCTACGGTCTCTTAACATTGCCGATGGCGCGAGCAGTCAATAATGACAGTAACCATGAATCAGCCTGTGCCGCGAAAATTATCGCATGGCGCCTTGTCCGCGGGGGGCTTCCGGGCGGGGATTATGGGCTTTGGCGGCGTGTTGCTCATTGCCCGGCGGATGATCGTGGATGGTCAGCGCTGGTTGACCAAGACACAGTTCAACGATCTGTTCGCGCTGTGCCAATCGCGGCCCGGTGCTAATATCGTGAACTTTGCTTTCGCCTTCGGCACTCGTAATCAAGATGTTACGGGGGCTGGGGCGGCGGCGCAGCTTTGGGGCTGATGGCCCTGTAGGAGCTGGTTTACAACTGGGAGGCGTGTTGGCACCATTACGCTGCCGGCGCGACAAGAGCTCTGCTTATAGGGCCAGGGACGCTTCCGGGAAGGATGAGAGCATGAAGCGTTTAGTCTATGGTGTTCTGCTCGTGTTGCCCATGGCGCTGCCATCTGCGGCACAACCAGGCCCGAGTGCCGGGACGATGAATTTTCAGTATCATGAGCCGATTCCGCAGAACGGCGATCTATCCGTCTCGCGCGCGGCGATTTTGTCCGATGCTGAGCGCGACTGCGCAAGCGCGCAAAAGGCATTTGGTCTGCAATGTTTGATCGGCAATATTCAGTTTAATAACCAGGGGATGCCGGGCATGGGATATGGTTTCGTCAATCAGGTGCCGCCGAACAGCGTCTCCGCCAATGTGAACATGATGCTGGTGCCGGCGAAGCCGGGAAGCTGAGACGTGTCCAGGGCGGAAGGCGTTGAGCGTTACCGCACATGCTCGGCAA
>JAQUAC010000205.1 GCA_028687415.1 Acidocella sp.
CCGAGATCGAGACCGATCAGCGCCCGGCCGACGCCGTGGCCAACCATTTCTTCCGCAACCGCCGCTTCATTGGCGCTGGTGACAGACGGGCGGTCAGCACCCTCGTCTGGGGTGTGCTGCGCGCACGCCGCCACCTCGGCTGGTGGCTGGAGCGCTTCAACGCGCCGCAGACCCCGCGTTTGCTGCTCTCCGCCCAGGCCATTTTCTCGGGCCAGACCCCGCACAAAATCGCGATGGCCTTCGCCGCCGGGCGCTATGGCCCGCCGCCGCTCAGCCCCGAGGAAGCCGCCGTGCTGGAGCGCTTCGCCGGACATACGCTTGAGCACCCGAACATGCCGGACGCGGTGAAATACGAAGTCCCGGACTGGATTCTGCCCCGGCTGGAAGCACAGTTCGGCCCGAACCTGGCGGCAGAGATGGAGGCTATGAACAGCCCCGCCCCGCTGGATTTGCGCGTGAATATACTGAAAACCACGCGGGAGGGCGCCATTGCGGCGCTGGCGCGCGAGGGGTTGCGGGCCGAGCCCGCCACTTACTCCCCCTGGGGGCTGCGCTTGCAGAACCGCCAGTCGGTGACGCAGGGCAAGGCATTCCAGAATGGGCTGGTGGAAATCCAGGACGAGGGCAGCCAGCTCATTGCCCTGGCGGTGGACGCCCAGCCCGGCATGCGCGTGGCCGATTACTGCGCCGGGGCCGGAGGAAAAACTCTCGCCATTGCCATGTGCATGGACAACAAGGGGCACATTGTCGCCTGCGACGTTTCCGAGCCGCGGCTGGAGGGCGCGATCAAGCGCCTGCGCCGCGCCGGGGTGCATAATGCCGAGCGGCATCTGCTGGAGCCGGGCGATAAATGGACCAAGCGGCAGGCGGGCAAGTTCGACCGCGTGCTGGTGGACGCCCCCTGCTCCGGCACCGGCACATGGCGCCGCAACCCGGATGCCCGCATGCATCTGAGCGAAACGGACCTGGCCGAACTGACGGCGAAACAGGCGATGATCCTCGACCAGGCACAAAAATTAGTGAAACCCGGCGGCAAGCTGGTTTACGCAACGTGTTCCGTGCTTAATGATGAAAACGAAGCACAGGTGGAGGCGTTCTTGGCGCGGTACCCGATGTTCAGTCAGATCCCGATCGAGGTGCCAGAGGCGCTTCGCGGCCCGGCGCTCCGGCTTTCACCACACACGCATGGCACAGACGGCTTCTTCGCTGCCGTGCTGGTTCGCAATCCGTGATCGCGATCCGCCGCGCCAGATTAAGTGACGCGGCGGGAATCGCGGCGGTGCATGTCGCCACTTGGCGCAACGCCTATGCCAACGTGCTGCCGGAGGCGTTTCTGGCCGGGCTCTCGTCCTCGCGGCTGGCAGGGTATTATGAGCATGGCATAAGGCTGGGGCTCGGCCTGCATGTGGCCGCCGCCTATGGGAATGGCACGCAACCGGCCATTCTGGGGTTTTCCTCCGCCTGCCGAAGCCGCAATAAGACGTTGGCCGAGGGCGAGGTGGAGACGCTCTACGTGCTGGACGACTACCGCGACCAGGGGCTGGGCGGGCAACTGCTGCGAGCCTCGGCCAAGCATCTGGCGCAACTCGGCTGCCGCTCGGCCTATGCCTGGGTGCTGCGGGACAACCCGGCGCGGTATTTTTACACGCGCATGGGGGGCAAGCACATCGCCAGCGGCACCACCATTGTGGGGGGTGAGGACATTCCGCAAACAGCTTTTGCCTGGGACCCGATAGAGACCCTGTTGGATGTGAACGCTTAATGCGCTAGCAGGGCGCATGAGCGACGAAAAAATCCTGATCCTAGACTTCGGCAGCCAAGTCACCCAGCTTATCGCCCGCCGCGTGCGCGAGAGCGGCGTGTATTGCGAGATACTCCCCTTCAACGCCGACCCCAAGCGCATCGAGGCATTCGGGGCCAAGGGCATTATCCTGTCCGGTGGCCCGGCCAGCGTGGCGGATGAGGGCAGCCCCCGCGCGCCGGACTACGTGTTCACCTCCGGCCTGCCGGTATTCGGCATCTGCTATGGCCAGATGGCCATGTGCGTACAGCTGGGCGGTGAGGCCAAGGGCGCGGAAATCCGTGAATTCGGCCGCGCGCATGTGGATGTGGTGGCCGATTGCACGCTGTTCGAGGGCGCCTGGAGCGTCGGTGCGCGCGAGCAGGTCTGGATGAGCCATGGTGACCATATCTCCGCGCCCCCGCCCGGTTTCCGCACCGTTGCGGTGTCCGAGGGCGCGCCCTACGCGCTCATCGCTGACGATACGCGCAAGTATTACGGTGCGATGTTCCACCCGGAAGTGGTGCACACCCCGCATGGCGCGCAACTGCTGCGGAATTTCACGCATAAGGTTTGCGGCCTTTCCGGCAATTGGACGATGGCCGGGTTCCGCCAAATGGAAATCGCAAAAATCCGCGCCCAGGTGGGCACGGGCCGCGTTATCTGCGGGCTGTCCGGCGGGGTTGATTCCTCGGTGGCGGCGGCGCTGATCCATGAGGCGATTGGCGACCAGCTCACCTGCATCTTCGTCGATCACGGCCTGCTGCGCGCGGGCGAGGCCGAAGAAGTGGTGAAGGTCTTCCGCGACCAGTTCAACATCAAGCTGATCCACCGCGATGCCTCCGATTTGTTCCTGGGCGAGCTGGCGGGCGTCACTGATCCCGAGCAGAAGCGCAAGATCATCGGCAAGCTGTTTATCGACGTGTTCGATGAAGAGTCGCAGAAGCTCGGCGGGGCCGAATTCCTGGCACAGGGCACGCTGTACCCGGATGTGATCGAGTCCGTGTCCGCCATTGGCGGGCCGTCCGTCACCATCAAGTCTCACCACAATGTAGGCGGGCTGCCGGCCTACATGAAGCTGAAGCTGGTGGAGCCGCTGCGCGAGTTGTTCAAGGATGAAGTGCGGAATCTGGGCCGTGAGCTGGGCCTGCCGGAGAGCATCGTCGGCCGCCACCCCTTCCCTGGACCGGGCCTTGCCATCCGCATCCTGGGCGCGGTCTCGCGCGAGTCCGTGGCTATCTTGCAGAAAGCCGATGCCATCTACCTGGAAGAGATCCGCGCCGCCGGGCTGTACGACGCCATCTGGCAGGCTTTTGCCGTGCTGCTGCCGGTGAAGAGCGTGGGTGTGATGGGCGATGGCCGCACCTACGATCAGGTCTGCGCCCTGCGCGCCGTGACCAGCACGGACGGTATGACTGCCGATGTGTACCCGTATGATGTGGCGTTTTTGACCCGCGTGGCCGGACGCATCGTGAACGAGGTGCGCGGCATCAACCGCGTGACCTACGATATCACCAGCAAGCCGCCCGGCACGATTGAGTGGGAATGATTTTTGCTCATCCGCGCGTATCCGAAACTACGCTAGAGTACGATATAACCCGCTGATAAAAATAAATATTTCTGCCACCATCTATCGGTGTCTATCGATGGGTAGAGATCGGAGCCGTCGGCCCCGTTGACGGACCTTGCCCATATTGATCGCGGTGAAATTTGAAAGTACCGTCAGGGGAGATGAGGCTCCTGACGGTACTTTTTTTGAGCTAAGCTGCTGACAATACGCAGACTTTTCCGACTAGAGCCCCCCAAAACCGCGTGACGGTACTTTTTTGGAGGTGGCGTACCATGTTGACCGATGCAGCGATCAAGGCGCTGAAACCTAAAGAGAAAATGTACAAGGTGACGGACCGCGACGGCATGTATGTGCGTGTCGCGCCATCGGGCGCTCTGTCGTTCAGGCTGGACTATCGGCTCAATGGACGACGAGAGACGGTCTACCTTGGCAAATACGGGCGAGATGGAATCTCGCTGGCGCGGGCCCGGGAACTGTGCCTGGATGCGCGGCGAGCGATTAGCGAGGGTCGCTCGCCAGCCATTGAAAAGCAGCGCGAGAAGCGCCGTATCAAGGAAGCGAAAAGCTTTGGCGAGTTCGGCGAGAAATGGCTGGTCAACGCGCCGATGGCCGATAGCACCCGAGCGATGCGTCGCTCCATTTTTGAGCGGGAGCTCTTGCCGGTTTGGCGCAACCGCCTGCTTGCGGAGATCACGCCGGACGATCTTCGAGCCCAGTGCGGCAAGATTGTCGATCGCGGCGCACCGGCGACGGCGATCCACGTCCGGGACATCCTGAAGCAGATCTACGGCTTCGCAATTTTGCATGGTGAGAAGGTCGCCAACCCGGCCGATAACGTCGGTCCGGCATCGATTGCGACGTTCGCCCCAAAGGATCGCGCTCTGTCGCCGGCCGAAATTCGTGTGATGCTGAAGGAGTTGGAAAAGGTCGCCACGCTGCCGACGATCCGTTTGGGGATGCGGCTTTTCCTGCTGACTATGGTGCGTAAGAGCGAATTACAGGACGCGGTGTGGGACGAGGTCGACTTCGAAAATGCCGTCTGGACGATTCCCAAGGAGCGGATGAAGCGGTCGAAAGCGCACAATGTTTATCTGTGTCGCCAGACTCTCGACATCATGATCGCCCTCAAGACCTGCGCCGGCAACTCCCGGTATCTTCTGCCATCACGCTATGACGCAGACGCGCCAATGTCTCGAGCGACTTTCAATCGTGTTACCTACTCGGTCGTCGAACAGGCCAAACAAGATAGCTTACCACTTGACCCCTTCACGGTCCACGATCTGCGGCGAACTGGGTCGACTCTGCTGAACGAGTTGGGCTTCAACCGGGATTGGATCGAGAAGTGCCTGGCGCATGAAGACGGCCGGTCATCGCGCGGCGTTTACAACAAGGCGGAATATGAGGTTCAGCGTAGGCATATGATGCAGGAGTGGGCGGACCTCGTCG
>JAQUAC010000206.1 GCA_028687415.1 Acidocella sp.
CCCAGACGGTGAAGAAGGTTTCGGGCAGAGAGGCGGCACGGATGGCGTCGTACCCCTCTGGCCAGGGTAGGCATTGCGCCGCCGGCACCGCCACGTATTCCGCGTAGCCGCCGCCATTGCACAAGGCGGTGACGCGGCGGCCGGGGTAGAAACCGCTGGCCATCTTGCCCAGGGCTACGACCTCGCCGGATACTTCCAGCCCCAGAATCGGCGTGGCGCCGGGCGGCGGCGGGTAGAGTCCCTTGCGCTGCATCACATCCGGGCGATTTACCCCAGCCGCGAAAACGCGGATCAGAATCTCGTCGTCCTTCGGCACGGGCAGCGCGGTTTTTTCCACGCGCATTGCCTCCGGGCCGCCGGGGGTGGGGACATTCACATAACGCATCTCTTCGGGCAGGATCATGCTTGCATAGCGCACCCATCAAGGGCGCTTCGTCAACCCTTGCCGCGGCTGGGCGCAGATGCGAGTTAGGCGGTGTATGTCTCTTTCCCGCCGCCTCACGCTGGGCCTTGCCGGTGCCGCGCTGTTTGCGCCGCGTGGCCGTGCCGCGCCCGCGCGCAATACGCCAACCCCGGTTTTCGGCGCGGCTCTGCCGCTCTCCGGCAGCGCTGCCATGGCGGGGAGCGAGGCTTTGCGGGGTATATTGCTGGCGGCGGATGCGGTGAATACGGCGGGCGGCATTGCGGGCAAGCCCGTGGCGCTGGTGACGGCGGATATGCCGGACCAGCCCCATGCACCGCTGGCGGTGAACGGGCTGATCTCGGGCAGCCATGCCACATGGATATTAGGCAGCGGTGCCTCGGCGCTCTCCTACCCCGCCACGGCGGCAGCGGAGCTGGCGCAGGTGCCGTTTCTGGAACTCACCGCCCCGGCTGACGGCATCACTGCCCGCGGCTTTAAATTTTTGCTCCGCACCGGGGCGACGACGAGCATGACCGCCAGCCTTGCCGCCGCCACCATCCAGGCGCGCTATGCGGGCAAGACGCTGGGGTTGCTGTTCAATACCGGGGCCACGGCCGGGGCAATCGCGGCGGCACTGATCGCGGCGAAACTGCCGGTGGCGCTGGCTATAGGCTATCCGGAAGACGCGGCGGACCTGCACGACCAGGCCGGGCGGCTGATGCGAGCCAAGGTGGATGTGCTGCTGCACGCCGCCGGGCTGGATGATGCGCTGGCCTTCAACCTGGCGGCGGCGGCTTTGGGGTGGAGCCCGTCAGTGCTTATTGGCTGTGGCGAGGGCTACCAGTTCCGCGAGACAGCGGCGGCCTTGGGCGGGGGGCTTAGCGGGGCGTTGATCATTGGCGCGCCGTTCTACCCGGCTTCGGCGGCGGATGTTGCGGCGGCATATATGGCGCGCTTTGGTGTGGCGCCGCGCTCGGCTGACAGTCTCAGCGCTTATGTTGGTGCGAAACTGACCTTCGACACGCTGAACGGCGCCGGGGGCGATCCGGCGAAGCTACTGGCGGCGTTGCGCAAGGTGAACTTGCCGAAGGGGGCGCTTGCCAACGGCTTCGGTGTCAGCTTCGACCATAGTGGGCAGAATACCGCCAGCTTCGTGACCCTGCAGCAATGGCGCAATGGCGGGCTAGTGCCGGTGGCGGGTTAAAATTCTATCCGAAAAAATGCTGAATGGCTGCCAGAGCGTGTTTTCGGATGGAATTTAATCATTCACCGGGTAGGCGGCCATGAGCTTCTTCTGGTGGAGCCAGAGGGAGAGTAGCTTAAACATGCCGGTCGGCTTCAGTCCCTTGGCGCGCATGACGGCGCCGATGCGGAACGACTCGCCATAATGGAAGAACTGCGTAGCGTAGGCTCGGCCCAGGGTCATTTGCGGGTCCCAGATATGGGTCGCCTCCGAGCCTGAGCCGTTGAACTCGATGACCTTGAAGTTCCGGCCCTCGCTCAGCGCCTCCAGGCTCTCGTAGCGCAGATCGATGCGGGAGAAATACACGTCCGGCATGTCGCGCATGATCTCGTCGATGCGTGCGGTGAGCGTTGGGGTGACGATGTTCAGCCCATCCTTGAAGGTGGAGCCACGGCAGTGATTGCCGACGAACACCAGGCGCACGTTCTCCCCCGCGGCAGGAACCCGGCTGGCGCGCTCGCCAAGCCGGGGCAGCAGCACATGGGCGACGGCGTTCAGCCGCTCATCGGCGGCGATCAGCTCGCGCACATTGCTCATGCCGTCTCCGGTGACGGTGGGCGGGTATTTCAGCGTCACGGAGGTGATGCGCCCCTTCGCCGCGCCGGGGTGGCGGATATAGAAAATCCCGGCCTCGCCCTCATACGTCACCAGCGCCTGTAATTGCAGTGCGGTGGCGCGCGGAAAGGCAGTGAGATAGGCGGTAAGCTCGGCCTCGTTGTTCACCACCCGCACGCCGACGCCGTTGCAACTCATGTCAGGCTTGGCGACGATGGGAAAGGTGAGCCCAGCCCCGGTCATGGCGGTGCGGGCAAGGGCGAGGTCGTTGCCGTCGCAATGGCCGGAGGTGACCAAGGCCGCGAAATCCGCGATCCAAGGGCGGGCGACAGGCCCGGCAAGGTCGAGAATGGCGTTCTTGGACTCGCCGCAAATGCCCCCGGCATCTATGCGGGGATTGGCCAGGGCGGGCAGGGTGATGCTGCCGTAGCGGATGGATTTGAAAATCCAGAACGCCATCACCGGCATGTAGAACAGCCAGCCGGGCCAGAACTCAAAAAACGAAACGGGAGACTTGCCCTTGCCGCGTGGGCTTACGGCGAGCCTGCCGCCGAGCATAGCGTCGCTCATGGCGTCGTCCTCTTATTATATAAGTGAGTGGCAAGCCTGCCCACTATGATGATCAGGCCGAGGAATACAGCAAGTCCCGCCCAGCGCCAAATACCCAGGTAGTGCATCATTAATGTGCCTAGCCGCAGGCTGATGAAGAACAGCCCGGAGGTCCAGACCAGCGTGGCGGCAATGGCGGCGGCGGCGAATTGCAGCAACGGTGCGTGCAGGAAGCCGAGCGTGGTGTAGGTAGGCAGGCGCAGCCCGGGGATGAAGCGGCTGACCAGAACCAGCGGGAACACGCGCTGGCTAACCCATTTCCGCCCCAGATCCCGCCGCTGCTTTGGCACCAGACGCTTGGCCCAGCTATGCGAGGCGGAAAGAAAGCCCAGCCCATACAGCCCGAGATCCCCCAGCACGATGCCGGCATAAAGCGAGCCCAGTGCCAGAGGGAGGGAGAGCGCGCCGCTGGCTACCTGCATGGCGGCGAGGAGGGTAGAGGCGTCTTCCAGGATGAAAGTGCCGCCGATGATCACGGCGGCCTGCAGGGGTTTAATGCCCGCGGCGGCGGCGAGCAGGCCGGTAAAGCTGATCAGGGTCATGCGGGCACCCCATAACGCTTTGCCGGAATCAGGCCAAATGCCGGTGGGGCTTTAGCCGGGCTCAGGTGCCGTCATCGTTGGTCAGCATCGCCAGATGATCGGCGGCTGGCGGGATGACGCGGCAGGATGTACCGCGCGCGGTGAGCGCGTTGCAGGTCTGGCGCGCGGTGCTGGAGGTCAGGCCGGCGAGCTGCGCGGTCCACAGCGTGTGGCCGTTATGCTCTACGCGGGCGATGCGCGCGACGCCGGCACCACGCATCTCGTGCGCGGCGATGGCTACCGTTCTGGCCTTGGCCATGTGGGTATAGACACCAAGCTGGGCCACCCAGCCGCCGAGTTGGGTGGGGTGGGCGCGGCTGGCGACAGCGAGCGGCGCGGCGGTATGCGTCTGGTGACTGGCGGCTGTCCGCACCGGCGCCTGCCGTTGCGGTTGCGCGGCCGCGACCTGCGTGCTGGCGGCGGCGATGTGGCCGCCGAAGCCGCTGTCGAGCATCGCGGTCATCTGCGTGTAGGTGGTGCCCCAGCTGGGTTCGTGCAGCACCACGCCGATGAGCACGTGACCGTTGCGCACGGCGCTGGTCACGAGGTTGTGCCGGGCCAGATTGGTGTAGCCGGTCTTCATGCCGGTGGCGCCGGGGTAGCTCTTCAGCATGTTGTTGTTGCTGTAGACTTGGCGGCCGTGGAAATTGAAGGACTGTACCTCGAAGAACTGCTGATCCTCGGGGTAGGTCGTCACGATGTCTCGCGCGAGCAAAGCAAGGTCGCGCGCGGTGGTCACCTGGCCGGGGTTGGGCAGGCCGGAGGCATTGTAGAACTGCGTCTGCGCCATGCCTAGCGCGTGGGCGCGCAGGGTCATCATCTGGGCGCAACGCGCTTCCGAGCCGCCGCCGAGATACTCGCCGAGCGCGGTCGCGGCGTCGTTGGCGGACATGGTGGTCATGGCCAGAATGGCGTCATGCACGGAGATGGTGTTGCCCGGCCGCAGGCCGAGCTTCACCGGCTCGACCGCACTGGCGTGGGAGGAGACGGGGATCTGCGTGTCCATCGTCATCCGCCCGTCGCGCAGCGCCTGAAAGGCGAGGTCGAGCGTCATCAGCTTGGTCAGGCTGGCCGGGTAGCGCGGGGTGTCCGCGCCCTGGGCGGAGAGCACGGCGCCGGATTGCGCGTCCACAAGGATGGTGCTGGCGCCAGGCGCAGTGGGGCCGAAGCCGGTGGAGGATGAAGCATCAACCGCCGGGGCGGCAGCCTGATGCGCGACAGCATGATGATGCCGCGTATGCGCAGCGACCGGATTGGCGGCAATCGCGGCCAAGCACAGCCCCGCCACTGCCGGCATCATTTCGTGACCCTTCCGCCAAATCCACATTCGACGCCATCCAATGCCAAAAACTGCTTAATATTAAACGCCAAAGTCATGTTTTGTCCAGGGGAAAC
>JAQUAC010000207.1 GCA_028687415.1 Acidocella sp.
GCTTGATCGCGGGCAGCTCTTCCATCAGCCGCACCATGTCGTAACCAAGATACCCAAGCAGCCCACCGGTCATCGGCGGCAACCCTTCCGGCACATGCAGCTGCGTCTCCGCGATCAGCGCGCGCAAATTCTGCAAAGGCGCCTCGTCCACCGGCACGAACGCGCCCGGATTGCTCCGCGCATCGCGATTCACCGAAGCAGCACCATGCTCACAGCGCCAGATCAGGTCCGGCGCCATCGCGATCACCGAATACCGCCCGCGCGCCGCGCCACCTTCCACGCTTTCCAGCAGGAAGGAGTAGGGCTGGCCATAGGCCACCTTCAGAAAGGCCGCGACCGGCGTCAGCAAGTCGGCGATACCGTGCCGCCAGACCAGCGCGCCGCGCCCCTGTTCATAGGCGGCGCGAAAGGTCTCGAATCGGTCTGGCATTACGGCGTTCATGGCTCCAACTTCACTGATAAATCTGCGCGAATAGTTTCTGGTTCACGCTCACCTTGTCGCGGCTCTGCAACCCGGCCAGAAAACTCCCGCCGGTATCATCCTGCAAGGATTTTGTCATTGCCTGCCGCAACTGCGCGTAATCCGTTGGGTCTTGCGCCGGGGTCGGCTGCACGACCTTCGTCAGCGCCGCCACGGTGAACCCGGTACTGGTCTGCAGCATCGTTCCTTGCCCTGGCTTCAGACTGAACAGCACCGAAACCATCCCGGCATTGGCATCGCCCGGTGGCGTGCTGCGCGTAATCGCTGGCGTTGTTGTCACATTATACCCCGCCGCCGCGGCCGCCTTGGCCAGACTCTGCCCGCCCTTCACTGCCTGCAGCAGCGCCGTGGCCTTAATCTCGGCCTCGCGCATCATCTCATCATTGCTCCAGGCCGTCAGTACCGCCGCCCTAACCTGCTCAAAAGGCTCGAGCGCCGGCGGCAGCACGCTATCCACGGTCAGGGCAAAATAGCTGCCGTCCGGCCCATTGATGAGCTGCGCCGGATCGCCCGGATGCGCGGCGAACGCGGCCTTCACGATCGCGGCCTTCAAATCGTCCCCGCCCGGAATCGGCGCCGGCTTACCGTCCTGCGCATTGCCGCTTGCATCCAGCGTTCCCTGCACCGCAGTCAGGCCGAGATTCCCCGGCAACTGGTCCAGCGGCGTCTGCCCGGCCAGCGCGTCCTGCACGCCGTCCACATCCTTGGCCGCTTCCACCTGCGCCTTCTGCAACTGCAATTGCTGCGTGATCTGCGCTTTTACCGCTGCCTCATCTGGCCCGCTCTGACCAATATCCGTCACCTTGAACACATACATGCCCATGGCGCCCGCAATCGGCCCCACCACCTCGCCCGGCTTGGCGGCGAACACCGCCTGCGCCAGATCGGCTGCCGGAATTTGTGTTTGTTGCGCCTTATCCAGCGTCACCGCCGTGGCGCCGAAGCGCTTGGCCAGATCCTGCATCTTATCCCAGCTGGCGCCGTGTTTCCACGCCACTTCCAGGCGCGACGACGCGGCCAGATCCTCCACCGAGAGTACCTGCACACTGCGCTCCGGCACTGTGGGGGACGAAGCCGCCTCGCGCGCATAAGCTGCATCCACATCCGCCTGCGCCACCTGTTCCTGCGGCGCCAGCAGCACCGGGGAGAGGATCACGACCTTAACCTTGCGGTATTCCGGCGTCGTGAACGCGCTCGGATGATTCCGCCAGTAACGCTGCAGCACCGCATCGGCGGGTGCCGCCGGGGATGGCTGCGCCGAAACCGGAATCGACACCATCTCGGCAAAGCGCTGCTCCGCAATAACGGCAAACAACAGGTTCAGCATCTCGTCCGGCGGCGCCACCCCCGCGAACAGCGGCAATAAAAGCTGGCGCCCGGAGATATCGTCTCGCACCTCGCCAATGAACTGGCTGGGTGTAGAATTATTCTGCTGCAGCACCTGGGCGAATTTTGCCTTGTCGAATACGCCATTGGTCTGAAACGCCGGAATCGCGCCAATCTCCTGCCGTATCACGGCATCCGGCACGGCCAGCCCCAGGCTCTGCTCTTCCTGCCGCAAAACCTGCTGACGCAGAACCTGCGCCAGCGCTTGGCTGGCGATCTGCTGGCGTTGTCCCTGGTCAGGTTGCCCCTGGCCTGACTGGTTCGCCTGGTTCAGCGCGCTCTGATACACGGCCTGCACCAAGGACACGTCCACCGGCTTGCCCCCAACCCGCGCCACGGAAGTCCCCCCTCCCGTGAGGGTGAACACGTTGGAGATGCCCCAGAACACAAACACGGCCACCAGGAGCGCGAAAAACCCGCGCGCCACCCAGCTTTCCATCAAATTCCGAACCCAGACCAGCATTGGCTCTCTTTACCCCAAACCGCCGCCTCTATAGCTAGGCGGCCAGGAACGGGCAAATGATGGATCATAGGGAGGGCAGAATGCGCGTATCGCCTACAGACTACAAAGACGCGACCCGCATGGCAGCCGCCATCACCTTCGTGCTTTACGGCACCGCCGGCATTCTGCTCGGCCTCTCCACCCGGCGCCTGGAGCTCGACGGCCCCCTCTACATGCTGGCCATGCTCGGCGTGGTCATATTCGGCAACGCCATCATCTGGTTTTTCCAGAAAACCCGGCTACCGAGAACTGAAGCCGAGCTGCAAGCCGCCATCGCCAAACGGGACGGCCCGGCCTTCGCGCGCCTGATCGTCCGGCGGGAGGCCACCCGGCTCATCCAGCCCGTCGGCGGCATCGCCCTCACGCTCGGCTTCGCCGCCGAGCTCGCGGCACTCCACCTCTGGCCGTAACCCTCCCTTTTTCTCAAATTTTTTACAAATAATCTGGAGCGGAATGACCGACATGCGACAACTCATCGCCGGAAACTGGAAAATGCACGGGCGCCTGGCCGAGGTCGCCGCCTATGCCGAAGCCATCCGCAAGGCCCCGGCGCATGTCGACATACTAATCTGCCCGCCTTTCACCCTGCTCGACCGTTTCGCTGCCGCGTTAAGCAGCTCCGCCGTCGCGCTCGGCGCACAGGATTGCCACCCCACCCCCCAAGGCGCCCATACCGGGGACATCTCCGCCCAGATGCTGGCTGAAACCGGCGCCACCCATGTCATCCTCGGCCATTCCGAGCGGCGTGAGAACCATGGCGAGTCCAACGCCGTGGTCATGGCCAAGGCTCAGGCCGCCATCGCCGCCGGTCTCACCCCCATCGTCTGCGTCGGCGAAACCGAAGACCAGCGCAACGAGGGCGAGGCTGAAGGCGTGGTCCGCGGCCAGCTCGCCCACAGCCTTCCCGCCAAGTTCGCCGGGGTAGTGGCGTATGAGCCCATCTGGGCCATCGGCACCGGCCGCACACCGACCGAGGCTGATGTCACCACCATGCACGCCACCATCCGCACCGCCCTGCTCGCCCAACTTGGCGAGGCCGGGCGCGGCATCAAGATTCTCTATGGCGGCTCGGTGAAGCCAAGCAACGCCGCCACCCTGCTGGCGCTACCAGAGGTTGGCGGCGCACTGGTCGGCGGCGCGAGTTTGCAGGCCGAGGACCTCCTGGCCATTGCCGCGAGCGCCCCGCGAAGCTAGAAGCCGCGAGACTTATTTCTTTTCCGCGTACCGTCTGGCGCGCGACACCAACCGGGTTTGTAGATGATCAAAGTTCTTCTCGTGCTGCACGTCTTCGTCACCATCGCGCTTATCGGCGTGGTGCTGATCCAGCGCAGCGAAGGCGGCGGGCTAGGCCTTGGCGGCGGCCAGGGCATGGGCAGCTTCATGACCGGTCGCGGTACGGCCAATCTGCTTACTCGAACCACAGCCATCCTGGGCACGGCGTTTTTCGTCCTCTCCCTGTCCCTGGCCATGCTCTACAAGGGCAGCAGCATTGATACGACAGCTTCCGTCCTGAACGCCCCCGTGCAAAGCGCGCCGGCCGCACCGGCGCCAAGCGCGCCTGTGGCCCCGCTTTCCCTGCCGCAAACCCCGGCTGACGCCCTGCCCGCCCCCACCGCTCCGGCAGCGCCTGCGCCCGGACAGAATCAGTAAACCGACGCCTCCCCCCTCTCTTTTTTCCACGATTTATGTACAATAGGATTCCATGACGCGGTTCGTATTCATCACCGGCGGCGTGGTCTCGTCCCTCGGCAAGGGCATCGCCTCGGCGGCCCTCGGCGCCTTGCTACAGGCGCGTGGCTATGCCGTGCGGCTGCGCAAGCTCGACCCCTATCTCAACGTCGATCCTGGGACCATGAGTCCCTATCAGCACGGCGAGGTGTTTGTAACCGATGACGGGGCCGAAACCGACCTCGACCTCGGCCATTACGAGCGCTTCACCGGCGTTGCCGCCAACAAGGCGGATAACGCGACGACGGGGCGCATCTACTCGGACGTGATCGCCAAAGAGCGCCGGGGCGACTATCTCGGCGCCACCGTGCAGGTCATCCCGCACATCACCGACGCGATCAAAGAGGTCGTGCTGCGTGAAACCGAAGGCCTGGATTTCGTCCTGGTCGAAATCGGCGGCACCGTCGGCGATATCGAGAGCCTGCCCTTCCTGGAGGCCATCCGTCAGCTCGGCAACGAGCTGACCACCGATGGCGCCATGTTCGTGCACCTCACTTTGGTGCCCTACATCCCCTCCGCCGGCGAGCTGAAGACCAAACCGACCCAGCATTCGGTGAAGGAGCTGCAGAATGTCGGCATCCAGCCGCACATGCTCATCTGCCGCTGCGACCGCCCGATGCCCGAAAACGAGCGCCGCAAGATCGCCAGCTTCTGCAATGTCCCAACCGAGGCAGTGG
>JAQUAC010000208.1 GCA_028687415.1 Acidocella sp.
CTGGGCAGCGTATCATGTTCGCCATCCGGTTCGATCTGTTCGCGCATTTGCAACGCCTGTCGCTGGCCTTTCACCGCCAGCGCCGCGGCGGCGAACTGACCGTACGCCTTGGTGACGACGCCAAGCAGCTGCAGGATTTCATCGCTTCGCTCGGCATCGATTTGCTACCGCACGCCGTCACCGTCACCGGGATGGCCGTGGTCATGTTCTGGATCGATTGGCGCTACGCGCTGGTCACGTTGGCTGCGGTGCCCCCGCTCGTAGCCATCACGGTGTTTTACAGCCGGCGGCTGCGCAAGGCGGTGCGCCAGCTGCGCCAGAATGACGGCGTGCTCTCCGGCCTCACGCAAGAAATTCTCGGCTGCATCCAGGTCGTGCAAGCCTTTGCCCGCGAACGGCATGAAGAGCATCGCTTCACCACCCATGCCAGTGCCAGCCTGCGCGCCGGCATGCGCGCCAACGCGATCCAATCCCAGTTCGGTTCCGTGATGAGTCTGGCGATCAGCCTGGCAACGGGCATCATCGCCTGGTACGGCGCCGTGCGAGTGATCGGCGCCAGCCTGACAGCCGGCGAATTGCTGGTCTTCATGGCCTATCTACGCGGTTTCGCGACGCCGGCACGCCAGCTTGCCAAAACCGGCCGGGTTTTTAGCCGCGCCATCATCGCCATTGAACGCATCGGTGAATGCTGGACCGAACAACCGAGCGTGCGGGATATGCCGAGTGCGGCCGCCCCCGCCAAACCGGCACGCCAGCTCAGCTTCCAGAATGTCAGCTTCGCTTACAAACCTGGCCAGGAGGTCCTGCACGACATCTCCTTCACGCTGGAGACCGGCCGTGCCGTGGCCCTGGCCGGGGCGACGGGTTCCGGCAAGAGCACCATCGCCAGCCTGATCCCGCGTTTCTTCGACCCGGCCTGCGGCGTCATTCTGCTCGATGGCACCGACATCCGTACCCTGCCGCTCAGCTATCTGCGCCGGCAGGTCAGTCTGGTGCTGCAGGAGCCGGTCCTATTCCAGGCCACGATCTGGGAAAATATCGCCTATGGCCGGCACGGTGCCAGCCGTGAGGATGCCATCCTGGCGGCGCGGGAAGCCGGTATCGAGCATCTGGTGGCAGGCCTGCCCGACGGTTTCGACACGTTGGTCAGCGAACGCGGCCAGAGCCTGTCGGGCGGCCAGCGCCAATGCATCTCCATCGCCCGCGCTATGCTGAGCGATGCGCCGATCGTCATTCTCGACGAGCCGAGCAGCAGCCTCGATCCGGTTACGGAACAGCAACTGATGCGGGCGCTAGAGCGCCTGACCCAAGACCGCGCCGCCCTCATCATCGCGCACCGCCTCGCCACGATCATGTATGTGGATGAAATTCTGGTCCTGGAGCAAGGCTGCATTGTCGAGCGCGGCCGGCATGACGGATTGATCAAGCAAGAAGGATTTTACGCAAAATTATGGCATTCGTTGCATCACGATCCGGCCGCCGCCGCGCGCAGCCTTGTGCATTCATGACCCGGCCCGGCGCTGTACGGCAGGGTGCGCTGGCACTCGCATTCATGGCTGGGCTTGCCAGCACCAAAGTGGCGCTCGCCGATCCCTGGATCCCAGCGGCCGGCCACGGCACCGTCAAACCCATGGTCCGCCTGTATTCGGCCGATTCCAGTTTTTCCGCCAGCGGCTTTGGCACCAACACCAAGCCAGCCGCCAAATTGAACGTCACGCAGGTGCGTATCACCGGCGTTACCGGTCTCGGCGATCATTTTTCGCTAGAGTATGATTTCCGTTTCGCTCAGGTCCGCAGCTCGCGTTCTGGACAGGTACAATCCAATAGCGGCCTGCAATATCAGGAAATCGGCCTGAATTACGGCCTCACGCAAACGCAGCATTTCGCTGATTCCGTGACCGTCAATGTCATCACCCCGAGCTTGCAGAACACCAAGACGCTGGTGCTTGGCCCCTCACGCTGGGCCGTGGAGCCGGACCTACAACTTGGCGTGCAACACGGCCCCTTTATGGCAACGCTCATCGCCGGGCCGCGATTCTTTGTCGATGGCGGGGCCACGCAACTGCGATCGGAACTCGACCTCTCGGCTCGCGCGACACACCGGTTGACCTTCACCGGGTCGGTATTCTTTGTCGACACGATTCAGCAGCGACGTACCCCCGCGCCGGCCACGTTCGGCGAGGATTACAATCTGCTGCGGCTTGGCATCGGTGCGGTATACCGCTTAACCCGCGCCGTCCGTCCGTTCGTGGGCTATGAGGACGATATCGCGGGCAAGGGCATGCATGCGGGCCAGCGGATCGCCATTGGTATAGCGATCCATTATTGACATGCCAATTTTCCCTACCAGCACAGGCCTTGGCCTGGTCCGCCACGGCGCAACTGGCTGGACCCAAGCGAGACGTTACCAGGGCCGTGCCGACCCGTCGCTTTGCGCGGCGGGCCTGGCCGAGATGGATCTGTTATCGGAGCGGCTGCGCGCAACAAACATCACGCAGATCGTCAGCTCGCCGCTGCAACGTTCGGTGCAGAGCGCGGCCCGGCTGGCCGCGGCCGCCAGGCTCGCGCCGTTAACGATCGATCCTGATCTGATCGAATTGGATTATGGCGATTGGGAAGGCATGACGCAGGAAGAGGTAAAAGCGGCCTGGCCGCAGGCGCTGCGTCAATGGAAGCGCACACCGGAAACCCACAAGTTTCCAGGCGGCGAGACGCTTGCGGATGCGCAACACAGGGTGCGCAATTGCCTAGCGCGATGGCTGCCCCCTTCACGGTACCGGTGCATCCTGCTGGTCACGCATTCCGCTTGGATCCGCCTTGCTTATCTCGAAGCCGCCGGACTGCCGCTCACGCGCTTTCGCGAGATTGCCGTGCCGACCGGCGCGCTGATCTGGCACCCACACCCCTTTATTCCCACTTCACCCAGTACGGAGTTTTCAATATGCGAGTAACCATGATCGGCGGCGGCTATGTCGGCCTTGTTTCCGGCGCCTGTTTTGCGTCCATCGGTGCGGATGTTACCATCGTCGAGACCGACCCGGCGCGGATCGGCGCGCTCCGCAAGGGCATGCTGCCGATCTACGAAGCCGGGCTGGATGACCTTGTCGCGGAAAATCTCGCGGCGGGCCGGCTTCGCTTCACGGACTCCATCCAGGCCGTCGCCGGCGCCAATATCGTCTTCCTCGCGGTCGGCACGCCGGCCAGCCGCGGCGACGGGCATGCCGATCTCAGCTACCTCTTCGATGCCGCCGAGCAGGTCGCACCTTGTCTGACGGGCCCGACGGTACTCGTCACGAAATCCACCGTACCGGTCGGCACGGGCCGCCGGCTCGGCGCGCTGATGGCCGAACGCCGCCCGGATTTGTGCATCTGCGTCGCCGCCAACCCGGAATTCCTGCGCGAGGGCAATGCGATCGAGGATTTTTTGCATCCTGACCGCATCATCATAGGCACCAGCTCGGAGGCGGCGAGATCCGCCCTCGCGGCGCTGTATGAACCGCTGACCCATACCGGCGGTCCCCTCATCAACACGCAGGTTGAAACCGCCGAGCTGATCAAATACGCGGCCAACGCCTTCCTCGCCCTAAAAATTTCATTCATCAACGAAATCGCCGATCTTTGCGAAAAACTGGACGCCAACGTGGATGACACCGTCATCGGCCTTGGGCTCGACCGGCGCATCGGCCCACGCTTCCTGCAACCCGGGCCGGGCTTCGGCGGATCCTGCTTTCCGAAAGACACACAGGCGCTGGTCCGGATCGCGCAGGATGCCGGCGCGCCTGCCCGTCTGGTCGAAACCGTGGTCGCGGTGAATGATGCGCGCAAGGCTGCCATGGCGGGCCGTGTCATCACCGCCTTCGGCGGCTCGGTGCGCGGCCGGCGGATCACCATTCTTGGCCTGACCTTCAAACCCGGCACGGACGACGTGCGGGAATCGCCGGCCATTACCATTATCCACCGGCTGGTAGAGGAAGGCGCGATCGTCTCGGCCTATGACCCGATGGGCATCAACCATGCGCGCTTCCAGCTCCCCTCGCGCACCCGGCTCTGCGAGAGCGCCGGTGCCGCCCTGGAAGGCGCTGACGCGGTCGTGATCGTTACCGAATGGACCGAATTCAGGGCGTTGAGCATTGCCGAGCTGCGCGCCAACATGCGCGGCAGGCTCATCATCGATTTACGTAATATCCTGGACGCCGAAACCTTCCGCGCCGCCGGCTTCAACTATCGAGGCATCGGCCGCCCATCCTCAGTCTGTGAGGCTCAGGAAGAACCCTATATGCCTCTACGGGCACGTGCCGCCCAGTAGGGTGCTGCCACAAAAGCGGGCTTTGCCGATTGTCTCGGTTTTTGGCGCCGCCGGTTGAGCATAGGCAAAGGCGCTGGCGCGCACAGCAAATTTTCGTAAAAGGAAATCCCCCTTAACATTAACATAAGGCCGTGCCACTGAACCGCGCCGGGCTTGCTGGAGGCTCCAACTCTTGAGAGGATGGGGTCATGACGAACAGAACGAGCAACAAGTTTTCACCTGAGGTTCGCGAGCGCGTGGTGCGGATGGTTCTGGAGCACCGGGGCGAGCACCCCGGCGGCCTTCGGTGGGGTGTGCGGCCACGCTGAAAAGCCCTTTTACCGGTGGCCTGGTGCGAAGAATAAGCGAGAGACTGGGAAGGTGGTATCCTGAGGCATTTCCTGCGGGCAGAGGCAGGCATGAGAATTCTACCCTCGATAGCGAAGCGCCTCGACCAGC
>JAQUAC010000209.1 GCA_028687415.1 Acidocella sp.
CCCGCAAGTGGCGAGCGTGGGGCTAACCGAGGCCAAGCCCAAGGAAGCCGGGCATGAGGTGAAAGGGGGGCGTTTCCCGTTCATCGGCAACGGCAAGGCCATTGCCATGGGCGAGCCGGAGGGGCTAATCAAGACCGTCTTTGATGCCAAGACCGGCGCGCTGCTCGGCGCGCACATGATCGGCGCCGAGGTAACGGAGATGATTCAAGGCTATGTAATCGCCCGGCAGCTGGAAACAACCGAGGTGGAGTTGATGGAAACCATCTTCCCCCACCCTACGGTCTCGGAAGCCATGCATGAATCCGTGCTTGACGCCTACGGTCAGGTTATACACTTCTAGCCCAGGCCGCCGTTTCGGCCTGGGGATTTAGGTTTGACATGACCACACGTATCGAAATCGACCACCGGGTTCGCCATCCGGAGAAACAGGGGCGGCCCGACAACCCGATCCAGCGCAAGCCGAGCTGGATTCGGGTGAAGGCGCCGACCAACCCTGTTTACCATGAGACGCATGCCCTGATGCGCGAGAAGAAGCTCACCACGGTGTGCGAGGAAGCGGCGTGCCCGAATATCGGGGAATGCTGGTCCCAGCGCCATGCGACCATGATGATCATGGGCGAGATCTGCACGCGCGCCTGCTCGTTCTGCAACGTCTCCACCGGGCTGCCGGCGCCGCTGGACGCCGATGAACCCCGCCGTGTGGCGGAAGCCGTGGCACAGCTGGATCTGCGGCATGTGGTCATCACCTCGGTGGACCGTGACGATGTGGCCGATGGTGGGGCGGCGCATTTTGCCAGTGTGATCAACGCCGTGCGCGAGGCGGCGCCCGGCGTGACCATTGAGATTCTTACCCCGGACTTTCTGCGCAAGCCCGGCGCGCTGGAGGTGGTGGTGGCCGCCCGTCCGGACGTGTTCAACCATAATCTGGAGACCGTGCCCCGGCTGTACCCCAGTATCCGTCCCGGCGCGCGCTACTACCAAAGCCTGCGCCTGCTGGACCGGGTGAAGCAGCTTGATCCGTCGATCTTCACCAAATCCGGCGTCATGCTCGGGCTGGGCGAAACGAAGCCTGAAATCGGCCAGGTGATGGACGATCTGCGCATCGCGGATGTGGATTTCCTGACCGTCGGGCAATATCTGCAGCCCACGGTGAAGCACGCGGCGGTGGACCGCTTCGTGACACCCGAGGAGTTCGATGAAATCGCCGCCACGGCGCGGGCCAAGGGCTTCTTGCAGGTGTCGTCCACACCGCTCACCCGCTCTTCCTACCACGCGGACACGGATTTCGCGGCCCTGCGCGCGGCGCGCAACAAGGTGCTGGCGGTATGACCAAATACACCGAACAGAAGGTCGTGCCCTATACGTCCGCCCAGCTCTTCGCCTTGGTCTCGGACGTGGCCAAGTACCCGCGCTTCCTGCCCTGGTGCATGGCCTCGCGCGTGCGCAGCCATATCGGCAATGAGATGGTGGCGGATCTGACCATCGGCTTCGGGCCGTTCCGCGAGAGCTTCACCTCACGCGTGTATTTTCATCCGCCGGAGGGCGAGGGGCCGTGCGGCATCCGCGTTGAATACGAGAACGGGCCGTTCAAATACCTGCATAATAGCTGGGACTTCACCCCGCACCCGGATGGCTGCACTGTGGATTTCTTCGTCGATTTCGAATTCCGCAGCTTTGTACTGCAAAAGGCGATCGGGCTGGTGTTCACCGAAGCCGTGCGGATGATGGTCTCGGCCTTCCTGAAGCGGGCACGGGTGGTTTATGGGCCGCCAGCGCGGGAGAAGGTGCTGGGGCTGGCGCAGGATGCGGCGGTTTAAGAGCCCGTTTGACTGAAATGCGCGAATAGATTCGGGTACACGCCCAAAGCGACAGCAGCGGCGGCATCCGGGTTGGCGGCGCCATAGGCTAGCGAGTCGAACGGGCGGTAGTAGCGGCCCTGATCGGCCCCCACGATGAGAAAATGCTCAAGCGCCGTCCGCTTCAGGCCGTGCACCTCGGCGGCGGCATCGAGGTAACGGCGCAGGTAGAATGATGTGTCGAACCCACTGACACGCACTCTGCCCTTGCCGAAATGCGCGGCACGGCGGCAGAGCGTCTCGATCTCTTCCCCCCCAGCGAAGCGCGCCTGTGCGGCGAGGTAATCCTGCATGCGGAAGAAGCGCGCCTTGTTGGTAAAAAGGTTCTCCGCCGTCGCCGGGGGCAGCAGCACGTAGCGGTAGGCGGGGTCGTTGGGCACGATGTACATCTGGTCCGGGTGCTGCACCGGGCTGAACATGCCGCCCACGGGCAAATAGATGCGCTCCGCCTCACCCAGCCAAGCCGCAAGCCAGGCAAAGGTGCTGATGCTGAGCGCTATATTCGGGGCACGGCGCAGGGCCTCGAAATCATGCCCCTGGTTTTTGCCGGGCACGAAACGCGCCTGAGGGAAGGCCGCGTGCAGGCTCTCGGTGTAGGCGTTATCGCCAAGCTGACCGAAGAAGACGAGGTCGAGCCCGCTCTGCTCGCGCAGCAACTGGTAATAGCCGGGCGGCAAGGGAAGTAGTCCGGGTGAATAGCGTGCAGGATCTCGCCGCCGCGAATGCTGCAGACCAGCTCGTGCGGGCCAAATTCCGGCACATCCCCCGCATTGGGCACTGGGGGCAGCAGGCGGCGGCATTCGGCGCGGGAAGGGTAGTGGTCAACATGGAATGTATATGAGTCGACGATGATGGTTTCCACCTCGCCCCGGCGCAGGCAATCCGCCAGCCCTGCTGTGTCGAGGAAGAAGCGCGAACCGGTGCTGGCACTGGACCATGGCGGCGGGCGGGGGGATGGGGCATCGAGCCCCCACATGTCGAGCTTTATATTGCGAATTTCCGCACCCGGCACGCGCGCGGCAATGCCAACCGCGGTTAAATATTGCAGCGCCCGGTTGCCGATATTGCCGAGGGGGTTGATCCAGACGCTCGGCTTGCGGGCGGGAGGCTGGGCACGCGTGGCGATGATTTCACCTTGTGGGGTATGCAGGGTGAGCTGGTTGTCCGTGATCGCCGCACCGAAAGGTAGTTGCGCCGCGAGGTCGAATGTTTGCGCGCCGAACGTCAGGGTGAAGCAGGCCACCCCCGCCGGAACGGGAGGGCCGCCGCCGAACCGCCACCAGCTCCCGGCAATGCCGCGCAGATGCTGCACATCCGGCATTGCGACGGGGAGAAAACTCTCCCAATCCATCACCACCGAAGAAGGGAAGCGCACGGCGCCGTCCGTGTCCGCCCGCAGAAAACCACGCCCCTCATGCAGCGCGACCAGCGGCGGCTTCAGGCCATTCCCCAGCCGCAAGCGGGAGAGCAGGCTGGCATCCGCCCCCGGCGGCACGGCGGCGGTAACAGTATAGCCACCGCCACTCTGGCACTCCAGCGTCAACGGCACATGCCCTGTTTCCGCCCCTTCCAAGGGCTGGTGGGTGAGCTGGCCGGTGGCAACATCCAGGCAGAGCAGTGTGCCGAAATGGGTGAGTAGGGCTATGTGCATGAGGGTATTCAGGCTCTGTTTTTTTTACGCTGCTGCACCGGCTTGAGCAGCGGCTTGAGCAGCGGCTTGAGGAAGCGCCCGGTATAGCTCTCTGGCGATACGGCAATATCCTCCGGCGTGCCGGTGGCTATGATACGCCCACCCCCTGCCCCGCCTTCCGGCCCGATGTCTATGATGTGGTCAGCGGTTTTGATAACTTCCAGATTATGCTCGATAACGATGATGGAATTGCCAGCATCAACCAACGCATGCAGAACTTCCAGCAATTTCCTTATATCTTCGAAATGCAGCCCGGTGGTTGGCTCATCCAGAATGTAGAGCGTGCGGCCGGTGGCGCGGCGGGCGAGTTCCTTGGCTAGCTTGATGCGCTGCGCCTCGCCGCCCGAGAGCGTGGTGGCCTGCTGGCCGAGCTTGATGTAGCCGAGGCCGACACGGGCAAGGATGCTGAGCCGGTCATGAATTTTCGGTACAGCGGAGAAGAAGGGCAAGGCTTCGTCCACTGACATATCCAGCACGTCGGCGATGGATTTATCGCGGAATTTCACCTCCAGCGTCTCGCGGTTGTAGCGCTTGCCCTTGCAGGTGTCGCAGGTGACAAACACGTCCGGCAGGAAGTGCATCTCAATCTTCAACACGCCATCGCCCTGGCAGGCCTCGCAGCGCCCGCCTTTGACATTGAAGGAGAAACGCCCTGGCTTGTAGCCACGCGCGCGAGCCTCGGGCATCTCGGCGAACCAATCGCGGATGGGCGCGAAAAGATCCGTATAGGTGGCGGGGTTGGAGCGCGGGGTACGTCCGATGGGGGATTGGTCGATGTCGATGATCTTGTCGAGTTGCTCCATACCGTCGATTTTCTCGAACGGCGCCGGCACCTCGCCCGAGCCCATCAGGCGGCGGGAGAGAGCTTTGTAAAGTGTGTCAATCACCAGCGTGGATTTACCGCCACCGGAGACGCCGGTAACGCAGGTGAAGACGCCTAGCGGAAACTCCGCCGTAACATTTTTCAGATTATTGCCGCGGGCACCAATGACTTTCACCATGCGGCTAGGCTGGACGGCGCGGCGTTTGGGAATGGGAATGGAACGACGGCCGGAGAGATAGTCGCCGGTGATGGATGCGGGGTTGGCGGCGACCTCCGCCGGGGTGCCCTGGGCCACCACATACCCGCCATTGATGCCTGCTTCCGGCCCCATGTCGATAAGATGGTCGGCGGCGCGGAT
>JAQUAC010000210.1 GCA_028687415.1 Acidocella sp.
TTTTTTGTTGCTCGTCCCTTGCCGATGAGCCCATGACCAGCCAGCCTGCTCTGGACAAGATCAGCAGCGCCATCAACAACGCCTATATCTCGCCGTTTGATCTCACGGGATGGGACCCAAGCATATTCACCGTGCCCGGCATCGCAATCGGGCTGGCCCAGAACCCGAACCTCATTGAAATTTCAGACAAGTTTGACCAGGAGCCGACGTTGGTTCAGTCGACGCTCAGGGTCATGGCCGCAGCTGAGTAGGCAGGGGGAGGATAACAGCCTCCCCCTGCCCGGCTACACCTTCACGCTGCTGAGATTGACCATGATTCCGGCCTCTTCATCCCACAAACGGAGTTTGCCGATTTCGGCAAGCCCTTCGCGCAATCCGAGCTGGCGGGACTGACGAAAGACCTGATGTGCCTCATGGCAGGCCGCCAACTTGTAATTCGGCACCCCTGGCGCGGCATGGTGGACGTGATGGTAACCGATGGACGCGGAAAACCATTGCAGCACGGCGGGCAGCTTCAGCAGGGAGCAGCCACTGAGTGAAGCCTCGAACGAATTCCACTCGGCATCCTCCGTCCAATGCGCGGTATCGAACGTGTGCTGGAGCAGGAAGAGCCACACACCAAACACGCTGGCGGGGTAAATCACCAGGCCGGTGACGAGCAGAACATTCAGGTAGCCGGCGAAATGGCCGATGACCCCGAGGACGAGCAGCATAACGACATCCGTCACGTAAGTGCCGATTCTCTCCTTCCCCCAGCCGGCGGGGGTGTCGAACGGAAAGCGGTATACGAATAGGAAGATGATCGGCGGCATGATGAACAGGGAGAGCGCCGGGTGGCGGGAGATGCGGTAGAACAGTCGTTCTACCTTCGTCAGGCCGCGATATTCGGCGACGGTAAGGCAGTCCGAATACATGTTCGATATCTTGCCCCGCGCTCCGATATTGTTCCAGCCGTCATGGTGCAGCCCATGATGGCGGCGCCAATGGTCATAGGGCGTGAAGGAGAACAGCGAGCACAAACGCCCGGTCCAGTGATTGGCGGCGGGGGAGGTGAACAGGGCGCGGTGTCCGCAATCGTGCTGCAGCACGAAGACGCGAACCGACAACCCCGCTGCCAGCGGCGCCGCCAGCAGGGAGAGGTAATGCCCATGCGAGACGCCAACATACATAACTACGTAACACAGGCAGAGCATGACGATGGTGCTCCCCAACTGAAACGCGCTGTAAAGATTGCTGGGGGCCGCGAAGGCTTTTACGGTTTGTGGCAGGCTATTATCTGGGCGCATTCTGGCTTTCAAGAACGTAAAACGCCCCCATTCAGCCGGAAAGCGCCTTGCGCGATGTTTCAATGAAACAAGGAAAGATTAGAGGTTTTTCAGGACAACATTTAACAGATATTATTCTTCCTCGTTCTCGGCCGCCCGATCTGATGAAACCGGGGCAACCGCGACGCGTGATTGCTTGTGTATGAATGCGGGATGGAAATTTAGCAATACATCTGGCCTGATACGAAGAATTACACTTACATGACATTGCGAAAGACTATCGTTGCCCGCAGCAGAATTCTATTCGCGCACCAGCAACTTGGCATTGATAAACTCCGCCACCTTCCCCGCTTTAAAGGCGGCGCGTAGGGCATTTTCGTCGTAATCCTCCCGCACCCAGTCCAGAAACGGCTTATGCCCCTCTCCCGTGCGCTGATAGAGGTGGAAGAATGCGTCCAGAATACCGGTTTTGGACTGCTTGATGTGGCCAAAACGCAGCGAGAGCTGCTTCAGCGCGTCCTCGACCGTGCCGCCCTGGATGAGCACGAACAGCCCCGCCACCAGCCCTGCCCTATCCGCGCCGGATTTGCAGTGAATGAGCGCGGGCGGGCGCATATGCGCCACAATATCGGCCAGACGGAGGATGCGCTCCTTATGCGGGGCGCCGCGGGACTCGAAGGCCATGTCGTAGAAATCCAGCCCCAAGCGGCGGGCGGTGTCGCGGGAGAGTGCGTCTGACCCGTTTTTGGCCTGGCCGCGCAGGTTAATGAGGCTTTTCAGCCCTACCTTGCGGGTGAAGGCCTTGAGATTGCCCGGGGTGGGGTGGTTGGAGCGGTAAAGCAGGCCATGTTTCACACAGGCGAAATTCGTCCAGAAAATGCGCAGAATGGCATGGTCGACGAAGAGCGCGTCAATCCAGGCGTTACGGCGGCCGCGCGGGGAGACGATGTCGCCCTTGTAAATAGTGTCCATGATTTGGGCATAGCGCATTTCGCGGGGCGCAAAAACTGTGCTTAACCGGCCGCCATGACCGAGAATCCCTCTACCTCCGCTCTCATCCGTCGCCTGTGGCGCGAGCATGTGAAACATTACCGGGGACGGATCGCGCTGATTGTGGTGGCGACGCTGGTGATGTCCAGCGCCACGGCGCTGTACCCGGCGATCATCGATTGGGCGTTCACCATGTTCTCCCGCAAGGACCCGCGCATCCTGTATCAGGTGCCGGTGATGGTGCTGATCGTGACCGCCATTAAAGGCATCTCGATGTACATGCAGGCCGTGCTGACGCAGGACATGGTATTGCTGGTCATCCGCCGGTTGCAGAATGCGATGTTCGGGCACCTGACCAACGCGGCGCTGGCGCGGGTGGAGCGGGAGGCCCCGGCGCAGCTGGCGGCGCGCTTCACCACCGATGCTACCGTGATCCGCGAGGCGATGACCCGCGCGGTGAACGCCCTGGCCGACGCCGCCACCGTGGTGGGGCTGGTGGTGACGATGATCAGCATCGACTGGAAGCTGAGCCTGATTGCCGCCGTGCTGTACCCGCTGGCGGCGGTGCCGGTGCAGAAGATTGGCAAGCGCATGCGCCGGGCCTCGGGCGGTATGCAGGAGCGCATGGGCGAGGCCGCCGCCATGCTGAATGAGAGCTTCGCCCAGGCGCGCACCGTGCGAGCCTATGGGCTGGAGGCGCATGAACAATCGCGCGCGGCAAAGACGTTTGGGGATTTATACACGGCGCTGATCCGCATGACGCGCGTGCGCGCGCGGCTGGACCCGATGCTGGAGGTACTGGCGGGCGTGGCGGTGGCTCTGGTCATTGGGTTTGAGGGCTGGCGCAACGCCACCGGCGATAGCGGGGTGGGCAATTTCATGGGCTTCATCTCGGCGCTGCTGATCGCGGCAAGGCCGCTGCGGGCGCTGGGCACAATGAACGCGGCCATACAAGAGGGCATGGCCGGGCTGGTTCGGGTGTTCACGGTTATCGACGAACCCGCCGCCATTGCTGATGCGCCGGGGGCCGTGGCCCTTGCCGCCGGGCCGGGGAAATTAGTGTTCGACAACGTGGCCTTCGCCTACCCGGATGGCCGGCCGGGGCTGAAGGGGCTCAGCTTTACCGCCGCCCCTGGCAAGATGCTGGCGCTGGTGGGGGCCTCCGGCGCGGGTAAATCCACGGCACTGGCGCTGATCCCACGGCTGTATACACCCACTGGCGGGCGCATTCTGGTGGATGGGGCGGATATTTCGCACGTCACGCTGGAATCCTTGCGCGGCGCCATCGCCTATGTGGGGCAGGAAGCGCTGCTGTTTGACGATACCATTGGCGCGAACATCATGCTTGGCCGGGCGGGGGCGAGCGAGGCGGAGATGCAGGCCGCGGCGGAGGCGGCGGCGTGCGGGTTTATCAAGGACATGCCGGACGGCTTTAACACCCGCGTGGGCGTGAATGGGCAGCGGCTCTCCGGCGGGCAGCGGCAGCGCGTGGCCATCGCCCGCGCGATTTTGCGCAACCCGCGGATTCTGTTGCTGGATGAAGCCACCAGCGCGCTGGACACTGAGAGCGAGGCGCTGGTGCAGGCGGCACTCGCCCGGTTGCGGCAAGGGCGCACGACCGTTGTGGTGGCGCACAGGCTTTCCACCGTGCGCGATGCCGATTTGATTGTGGTGATGGCCGACGGCCATGCCGTGGAAAGCGGCTCGCATGCTGACCTGCTGACGCAGGACGGCGCCTTCGCGCGGCTGGTGAAGGCACAGGCGTTGGCGGCGTAACATGCCTTATCGTTTGCTGCTGGCCACCGCCTCCTCTTTCTTCTCGGCGGGCTCGTTCTGGATGTTCCTGCCGCTGCTCTCCGTAAGCCTGCGAGCGGAGGGGGTTGGCGATGCCTGGGTGGGGGTTATCTCCGGCCTGCCCTGGGTGGGGCTGCTGGTGGTTTCGGCATTCATTCCACGCATTATCGCGCGCATCGGGCTGCAGCGCATGGTGCTGGCGGGCATGGGCATCTCGGTGCTTGCGTTCCTGGGGTTTGCCGCCACGCGCGCGGTGCCGGTGTGGTGCGGGCTGTGCGTGGTGCTGGGTATTTCGCTGGGGCTGCGCTGGGCGGGCATGGATACGTGGATCAATGGCAGCGTGCCGGAGCATTTGCGCGGGCGGCTGATCGGCGGTTACGAGCTGGTGCTGAGTGGCTCGATGGCCGCCGGGCCGGGGATTTTGGCGATTATCGGCACTGCCGGGGCAAAACCGTTTCTGGTGGCGGCTGTAGTGGTGTGCGGGGCCATGGCCCTGCTGGGGGCGGCGGGCAAGGAGGCGGGCGGCATTGCCGAGGCGCCGGGCGGCGTGAGCGCCTGGACCGTGCTGCGGGGGGAGGTGGCGTCGTTCATCGGCATCGGGCTGGTGGGGATGACGGAGGCCTGTAATCTTTCACTGCTGCCGGTGATGGGGCTGGGGCTGG
>JAQUAC010000211.1 GCA_028687415.1 Acidocella sp.
CCGCAACAGCGCCAGATGCTGAGAGACGGTCGAGCCACGCAGCCCCAGAAACGCCGCCAGCTCGCCGACCGAGCGCTCGCCCTCAACCAATTGGCAGAGGATCATCAGCCGGTGCGGGTTGGCGAGGGATTTCAGCAGCTCGCTCGCCTGTTCGGCGGAAGCGCGCATGATCGCGGGGTCGATCTCCATGTATGTGCGTATATTCAAACCTACGAATATACGCAAGCTGTGAGGTCAGCCGGAAAACAGCCGCGTCCCGCTGAATGCATTCCAGCGCTTCAGCAGCCCCTTGCCGTCCGCCTGCGCCGCATGCGCGCACCAGCCAAGCACGATGCCGATCGCCCGCGCCACCGCCGGTTCGCGTCCGTCCAGCCCCTGCAGTAGCGCCTTCGCGGTTGCCAGATCGTTCAGCAGCCCCAGCTCGTCCTGCAATTGCGCGGTGACGCGGTTATAGGCGCGCATCTTGCCGCGTGGCTCGAACAGCCCGCCGAACAGCTCCGCCGCGTAACGCAGCTTTTTTAGTTCTATGCGCACCAGATGCCGCTCATGCGCACTGAGCTGCGCCATATGCTTGCCGCGCTTGGCGACTTTGCGGTGCAGCCGCGCCAGGGTCGCCGAGGCAAACTCCCGCGCTGGGGTGCTCAATGCCCGCAGCGCCTCGGCCGAGGCTGCATTGCGCCAGCCGCGCCGAAGCAGAAATGCCTCCAGCGCCAGTACGAATCGCGTCGTCTCCGGTGCCGCGAGCAAAGCGCGCACAGCCTCATGCCCGGATGTGCGTTTTTCCGTGCATTGGGTGAATAGCGGAGCAAAGCCAAGCTCTTCCGGAAAGGCCTGTGCCGGGCCGTGCTCCAGCAGGGCGGTGAACACATCCCAGTTGCGCGCATCACCCATGATGTTGGCTAGGCGCTTCGCCTCGGCGCGGAAGGCGGCGAATTCCGGCGTCGGAATGGCGCGGTTGAACAACCCCAGCACCGAGCGCAGTCGGCGCAGTGCCACGCGCATCTGGTGCACGGCACTCACGGCATCGCCCGCCTCGAAAGCTGGCCAGTTGGCGGTGAATTGCCGCAGGCAGGCTTGCGAGATCGCCAGCACTGCCTCATCCAAGCTCGGTTCGCCCGCCAACCCCGGTGCGGCGCGCTGTGGCTCCGGCGCCGGCCCGCCGGCCAGAAGCGCGCCGCGCCCTGCCAAGCTTTGCACTTGCAGGCGTAGCGGAACGCCTCCCGCCAGTTCCAGTGCCAAGCTGTGCAGCGCTTCCTTCCGCCCGCACAGCTCAATCTCCCGCACGGGCAGCTTCTCCGTTCCGGTCTTGATGAACCCGGTCTCGAACCTGACCTCCACTTCGCCTGCCCGGCGCGTGATGTGCTTGATCTCGGTGGTGAAACGCGGGTGCAGAGGGGCCTCCTGAAGCAGAGCCTGCAGAGCGGCTTCCCATTCCGGGCCCAGGTAGGTCAGCGCCGGTTCGGCATCCGGCGCATTGGCCTCCAGCGCGGTGTCATCCCAACTCAGCCGTAGCCTATAGCCACGCCGCAGCTTGGTGCTGGCCAGCGACATACCCTGCCGCGCCAGGGTGAAATCATCGGTGTCGTAATATGTTTCCACCTGCCGCCGCATCCTTGCGGGGGCAGGCAGGGGGACAAACAGCATGGAAGTCTGCAACGCCGCGAATGCCGAGGCATCGGCGGTCAGGCGTAGCGTGTGCATCGGCTCAGGCTGGGTTTCGGTCACGGCAAATCCATTAGCTGTGCGCCTACCCAGAATAGGCTGCTGCTAATCTTTGTCTATCATAGCTTTTATGAAGTTTTGCTCTTACCCCAGTGCGTATTCCGCCTCCGGCGTGTAGGTCGGCTGATCTTTGCCCAGAAAAGAGCTGAACAGAGTGACGTTATCGGCGCGGATAGGTGCCGAGCGGTACAGATTATTGGCCAGTACGAAGCTGGTGAGCGCCGGTGCCACTGGCACGTCCATCCGTGCCAGGGTCACGTGAGGGGTAAAGCGGCGCCGGTCCGGAGGCAGCCCCACGCGGTGCAGCGCCGTCTCCACCTTGGCCTGTAACCGCGCCAGATCCTGGTTGCGCTCCACCCCGGCATAGAGCGTATTAACCCTCCCGTTCTTCTCGAACCAGCCGAGCCCGGAGAGCGAGAAGCTGAAGCTCCGCCCTCGCAGGCTCGCCAGGGCCAGATCAATCTCCTCCGCCTGCAACCGGTTCGCCTCACCGATAAAGCGCAAAGTGAGGTGGAAATTATCCGTAGGTACCCAACGCGCACCGGGAATATTACAGGACAGCTCGCTGAGGTCTTCTTTGACTTCCCAGGGGAGGTCGAGAGCGACGAACAGGCGCATGGACTTGGCCCTTCTGCTGGAGGGAGTTTAGCGAGTCGATGCGATAATTTTGCAGTATCTGAGTTTAGCGGGTCAATCTTTATATCTCCGCGGTAGCTGCTTCCAGCCATGCCCGTGCCTCTGGCGCCACAAGCGGGGCCAGCGCTGCCCGCACCCGCGCATGGTAGGCGTTCAACCAGTCCAGCGCCTCTGGCGTGAGCAGACGGGGCTCGATCAGCGCGCGGTCGAACGGAGTCAGGGTCAGGGTCTCGAAGCGCAGAAATGGCTTTTTCGCCGCCGGGAAATCCGCCGGTTGCACCAGCACCAGATTTTCCAGCCGGATGCCGTAGGCCCCCGGCAGGTAAAAGCCCGGCTCGTTGGAGAGGATCATGCCCGCCGCCAGCGGCACCGGCTTGGCAGCGCGGGAGATACTAGCCGGCCCCTCGTGCACTGAAAGATACGAGCCGACGCCATGCCCGGTGCCGTGGTCGTAATCCAGCCCGGCTCGCCAGAGTTCCTGGCGGGCGAAGGCGTCCAGATGCGCACCCGCCACCCCCACCGGGAACACCGCCCGCGCCAGGGCGATATGCCCCGCCAGCACCAGCGTCACATGCGCCTTCACGGCCTCTGGCGCGGCACCGGGTCCGGTCCAGATTGTGCGGGTGATGTCTGTCGTGCCATCCAAATACTGCCCGCCGCTATCGATCAGATAGACCTCGTTGGGCTTGATCGCGCGGTCGCTCTCCGCCGAGACGCGGTAATGAATGATCGCGCCATCTTCCCCCGCACCGGAAATGGCCGGGAAACTCTCGCCCCGGAACAGCGTCTCCGCCGCCCGGTACTCCAGCAGCCTCGCCGCCGCCGAGATTTCCGTCTCGCCTTTGGCGCTGGCCAGCCAGGCGAGAAAATTCACCATCGCGGCGCCGTCCCGCAAATGCGCGGCGCGCGCCCCTGCCTGCTCCACAGCGTTCTTGAGGGCACGGGGCAGGGCAACCGGGTCCGGTCCCGCCGCGATTTTGGCGCCGGCGTCTTGCAGCGCCGTTTCAAACCAGACTGGCATGTTCGCCGGGTCATAGCGCACGGTCTTGCCCGCCAGCACGGCCAGCGCGCCGGGCAGGGCGCCGCGTTCCGCCACACTCACCCCATGCCCCAGATGCGCCCTCACCTCCGGCGTAATTTTCTCCGCGGCCATGAACAGGCTGGCGGTGCCATCGGTATATAAAAGCGCGTAGCCCAGTACGAAGGGGCAGAATTCCACATCCGAGCCACGAATGTTGAATAACCAGGCCAGCGAGGCCGGGTCGGTCAGCACCGCCGCATCCTGGCCCGCCTCGCGCAGCATTGCCCCCAGCCTCGCGCGCTTGGTGGTGGCGGCTTCGCCCGCGTATTCCTCCGGGTGCGGCACCGCCGGGGCCATTGGCGGGGCAGGGCGGTCGGTCCAGACCGAGTCGACCGGGTTTTGCGTCACCGGCACCAGCTCCACCCCAGTGAAGCGCTTCAACCCCTCGGCGCTGATCAGCCAGGGGTCGTAGCCGATGCGCTTGCCTGCCGCGTTGGCGCGCAGCCAGTCTTCCGGTTTGTCCTCAATGATATGCCGCCGCTCCCACAGCGCTGGGTCCGTCTGCTGTTCCAATTGCAGCGTGTAGCGGCCATCGGAGAACACGGCCGCGCGCTCGGCCAGCACCACCGCCAACCCGGCGCGGCCGGTGAAGCCGGTGAGCCAGGCCAGACGCTCCGCCATGGGCGGCACGTATTCTCCCAAATGCTCATCCGCGCGCGGTACCAGAAACCCGTCCAGCCCTTGTGCCTGCAATGCCCCGCGCAGCGCGGTTAAATGCGTGTTATGTTTTGATGACATGTCTAACCCTTATGATATGCAGTACAAGCATGTCTGCTGCGCTGCAAAATACGCACAAAAAAACGCCAATCTGCACTATATGAAGGCGCAGTGGGAGTGGGCAGATATCCCCCCACGGAAGTTTCAGGAGTGCCGCTGGTTCAGAACGAAACGGCCGCTCCAACATAAACAGGTGTATTATGACGACGATTACCCATGACCATTCCCTTCTGGGCAAGCTCGGGACGTTTCTTTTTGTCCGGCAAACCCCGATCACAAACGCGGAACGCCACAACTCCCTGGTCGAGAGTTTCAAGGCGTGGCGGGAACGCCGTGCCGCCATGGCTGAGTTGCAGGGCCTGTCTGACCGTAATCTGGCAGATATCGGCCTGACCCGTGACAGCATCTCCGGAATGATCGGCTCGCTGCGCTCCGCGCGCTAAGCCTTGTTCCGTGATGTCCGTAAAAAGCCCAGGGGACACTGCTCCTTGGGCTTTTTGCTGTCCGCACCAGACTACTCCGCCGCCATGGGCTG
>JAQUAC010000212.1 GCA_028687415.1 Acidocella sp.
CATTGGTACGCAAGCGTATAATTTCCATCTCTCACGGGACGGCTTTGCCGGGGAGATTGCTAACGCGCGCACCTTTACCCTGCTTGGCGAGATTGAGGCACTGCACAAGGCCGGGTTGGCCCGTGGCGGCAGTCTGGCGAACGCCATTGTGGTGGATGGCGAGAAGGTCATGAACCCCGAGGGGCTGCGCTTCACCGATGAATTCGTGCGCCACAAGTTGCTGGACGTGATCGGTGATCTGGCCCTGGCCGGGGCGCCGATTTCCGGACGCTTCATTGGCAGCCGCACTGGCCATGCGCTGAATAACCAGCTTTTGCGCGCCCTGTTTGCCGATCAGGCGAATTACCGGCTGACCAGCGGCTCCGTGGCCGGGGTGAGCCAGCTGACTGCGGCCTGATTACACCATACAACCTATAAAAATTATAGGGTGAGAGAAAAGCACTCTCTCATCGTTGTTGGCTGGTAGATTTTGCCCCCCCAAAGCAACGCGCCATAAAAAAAATTCAGCATTTGCCGGAGGGCTATGAGCGTGCCAATGAGGACCTCATGATGCCTCGCCGGTATTCGTCGGTAGGCTGGTTTTTGCGTAGTGGTGATGGGGGCTGACTTAATGGTGGCTGCGGACGAGACGGTGAAGCTGACGCATTTGCAGCGTCTTGAAGCTGAGTCGATCCACATTATGCGCGAGGTGGTGGCAGAGACCGAGAAGCCGGTGATGCTGTACTCGGTGGGCAAGGATTCGGCGGTGATGCTGCATCTGGCGCGTAAGGCGTTCTACCCCAGCCCGCCGCCATTCCCGCTGCTGCATGTGGATACAACCTGGAAGTTCAAGGCCATGTACGAGCTGCGCGACCGCATGGCGCGCGAGAGCGGGATGGAGCTCATTGTTTACCAAAATCCGGAAGCGGTGGCGAAGGGGATCAACCCATTCGACCACGGGGCGCTGCACACGGATATGTGGAAAACTGAAGGATTAAAGCAGGCTCTGGATAAATACGGATTCGACGCAGCCTTCGGCGGCGCGCGGCGCGATGAAGAGAAGTCTCGCGCCAAGGAACGGATTTTCTCATTCCGGTCTGCAAATCATCGTTGGGATCCAAAAAATCAACGTCCAGAGCTGTGGAATCTGTATAACGCGCGCAAGGCTAAGGGGGAGAGCATCCGCGTGTTCCCCATTTCCAACTGGACCGAGCTGGATATATGGCAGTACATCCATTTGGAAAACATCCCTATCGTGCCGTTGTATTTCGCGAATGAACGGCCGACCGTGCAGCGCAACGGGTTGACCATCATGGTTGATGATGACCGTTTTCCGCTTAACCCCGGCGAGGTGCCGGAGATGAAATCAATCCGCTTCCGCACGCTGGGCTGCTACCCGCTGACCGGTGCAGTGGAGAGCTATGCCAAGACGTTGCCGGAAGTGATCCAGGAAATGCTGTTGACCACGACATCCGAGCGGCAAGGCAGGGCTATCGACCATGACCAGGCCGCGAGCATGGAGAAGAAGAAGCAGGAGGGGTATTTCTGATGACCGACATGAAAGCTCAGGAAAGCTCCTATAAGACCGATGAGCTGATCGCGAGGGATATCGACGCGTATCTGCTCAAGCACCAGCATAAATCACTGCTGCGCTTTATCACCTGCGGCTCGGTGGATGATGGCAAGTCGACGCTGATCGGCCGGTTGCTATATGATTCCAAGATGATCTTTGAGGATCAGCTGGCAGCCCTTGAGGCTGATTCCAAGCGCGTCGGTACGCAAGGGCAGAATATTGATTTCGCGCTGTTAGTGGATGGTCTCGCCGCTGAGCGCGAGCAGGGTATCACCATCGACGTCGCTTACCGGTTCTTCTCTACTGAGAACCGCAAGTTCATCGTCGCGGATACGCCCGGCCACGAGCAGTATACGCGCAATATGATCACCGGCGCCTCCACGGCGGATCTGGCTGTTATTCTGATTGACGCACGCAAAGGCGTGCTGACGCAGACGCGCCGCCACTCTTATCTTGTGAACCTCATCGGTATCCGTAATGTGGTACTGGCCGTGAACAAGATGGATCTGGTCGGCTACGATCAGGACAAATACGAGGAAATTGTTGCCGATTATGCGAAGTTCGCTGAAAGCATCGGCATCAAAGCTTTTACCCCGATGCCAATCTCGGGCTTCATGGGCGATAACATTACGACCAAATCCGCCAACATGCCCTGGTATCAGGGGCCGACGCTGATGGCGCATCTGGAGACCGTGGAACTGGATGTTGCCGCGGATCAGGTAAGGCCGTTCCGCATGCCGGTGCAGTGGGTGAACCGCCCAAATCTGGATTTCCGCGGCTTCTCCGGGCTGATTGCCAGCGGCGTGGTCAAGCCGGGCGATGCGGTGCGCGTGCTGCCCTCGGGCAAGACCTCAACGGTCACGCGTATCGTGACGCTGGATGGTGATCTGCAGCAGGCTGTGGCCGGGCAGTCCATCACGCTGTGCTTCGCCGATGAGATCGATTGCTCGCGCGGCGATGTGATCACGCTGGCGGATGCGCCGGTGCAGGTGGCGGACCAGTTCGAGGCAACGATCGTGTGGATGGCCGATGAGGCGCTGACGCCGGGCCGCGCCTATTGGCTGAAGATAGGCACGCAGACGGTCTCCGCCAGCATTCATGCGCCGAAATATCAGGTGAACGTGAACACGCTGGAGCATATGGCGGCGAAGACGCTGGAGCTGAACGCCATTGGGGTGACTAACATTGCCACTGATAGGCCGATCCCGTTTGAGGCGTATGAGCAGAACCGCACGCTGGGCGGGTTCATCGTCATCGACAAGATGACGAATGCGACCGTGGGCGCGGGGATGATCCATTTCGCGCTGCGCCGCTCGCAGAACGTGCATTGGCAGGCGCTGGATACCTCGCGCGAGACGCATGCCAATTTGAAGAACCAGAAGCCGGCTGTACTGTGGTTCACCGGGCTTTCGGGGGCGGGCAAATCCACCATCGCCAACCTGGTGGAGAAGAAGCTGGTGCGGATGAACCGCCACACCTTCCTGCTGGATGGTGACAATGTCCGCCATGGGTTGAACAAAGATCTCGGCTTCACCGAAGCGGACCGCATCGAGAATATCCGCCGTGTGGGCGAGGTGGCGAAGCTGATGACCGATGCCGGGCTGATCGTCATTACCGCCTTCATCTCGCCGTTCCGCTCGGAGCGCGAGATGGTGCGGCAGATGATGCAGCCGGGCGAGTTCGTGGAGATCTTCATCGACACGAAGCTGGCCGATGCCGAGGCACGGGACGTGAAGGGCCTGTACAAAAAGGCGCGAGCTGGGGAGTTGAAAAACTTCACCGGTATCGACAGCCCGTATGAGGCGCCGGAAAACCCGGAAATCCAGATCGACACGTCGAAGATCACGCCGGAGCAGGCGGCGGATCTGATTATTGAGAGGTTGATCCCATGAATGATCTGGAACTGGCGCGGCACATTGCCACCGTTGCGGGCAGGCTGCTGTTGGAGTTGCAAGGCTCCGGGCTGTTCGAGGGTAAGGCGCTAGGCAAGGCGGGGGACCGTGTGGCCAACGCCTTCATTATGGAGGCGTTGAAGGCGCAGCGCCCGGATGATTCCGTGCTCTCCGAAGAGGAAAAGGACAACGAGGCGCGGCTTACCGCCAGCCGCGTGTGGATTGTGGACCCGTTGGACGGCACCCGCGAATATGGCGAGCGCCGAGAGGATTGGGCGGTGCATGTGGCGCTGTCAGTTGACGGCAAGCCTGCCTTGGGCGCGGTGGCGTTGCCGGGGCTGGACCTGACGCTGGTTTCTGAGCCGCAAACCTTGCCGCCAGTGGCGCCAAAGCTGCGCATGCTGGTGAGTCGCACCCGCCCGGCGGCGGAAGCCCTGGCCGTGGCCAAGGCTTTGGATGCCGAGCTGGTGCCGATGGGTTCGGCAGGTGCCAAAGCCATGGCGGTGCTGCGCGGGGAGGCGGATATTTATCTGCATTCCGGCGGGCAATACGAGTGGGATAACTGCGCCCCGGCCGCCGTGGCGCTTGCTGCGGGGCTGTATGCCGCGCGCATCGACGGTTCGCCGCTCCTTTATAATAACGCGAACCCGTATCTGCCGGACCTGCTGATCTGCCAGAAACAACTTGTCGAGCCTGTAATGCAGGCGCTGCGGGCGACGCAGGTAAACGGCTTGCCTTGCGCGGGGCGGTAGTCTACCTCGCGCCCATAATATAATAGCCAGGAGCCAGACATGACCGCTATTGCCGATATCGTCGCCCGCGAAATCTTGGACAGTCGGGGCAACCCCACTGTTGAAGTGGACGTGCTGCTGGAATCCGGCGCGTTTGGCCGCGCCGCCGTTCCCTCTGGCGCCTCCACCGGCGCGCATGAGGCCGTTGAGCTGCGCGACGGCGACAAGTCCCGCTATAACGGCAAGGGTGTGCTGAAGGCCATCGAGGCTGTTGAGGGCGAGATTCTGGAGACCATTGGCGGTCTGGACGCTGAGGACCAGATCGGCATCGACAACATCCTGATCGACCTGGACGGTACCCCGAACAAGTCCCGCCTGGGCGCCAACGCCATTCTTGGCGTCTCGCTGGCGCTGGCCAAGGCCGCGGCGGTGGATAACGGTCTGCCGCTGTACCGTTACGTTGGTGGCGTTTCCGCCCGCACCCTTCCGGTGCCGATGATGAACATCGTGAA
>JAQUAC010000213.1 GCA_028687415.1 Acidocella sp.
CTGGCGCACGCACCGGGCGATCTCTGCCTCCTGCGCCGCGATGCTGGCGGCATCCTGCGCCAGCACCGTTTGCACGAACGCCTTGTTGCGATCGCTGGAGACCGTAACGAAACTCAGGATTCGGCGCCGTTATTCTGCAACTCCTGCATGCCGCGTTGCAGCAGCGCGGCCAACAGCCCCAGCACCGGCGTCACCAACGCCAGCACCGCCCGCACCAACAGCGCCACGGCCACCGCCTCCAGCGCCCACACGGCAATGCTCCCGGCGTCGAAAGACGCAGGCTCGTGCATTGCCGCCCAGGCTGCCATCGCCGCCAGCGTAATCATCATCGGCTTCAGGATTGTCGGTTTCTGCGCGGGTTTACCCATGCGCGCCTCCTATTTTCTGCGCCGGATCCGGCGCGTGCACCACCACCACCACTCGCCGGTTCTGCGTCCGACCGGCATCCGTGGAATTATCCGCGATTGGCGAAAACTCGCCGAAACCTTCCGCCGCCAGCTGGGCGCCATTCACCCCCTTGCCGACGAAAAGCTGCACCACGGAGACCGCGCGCTCTGACGAAAGCGACCAATTGGAGGGGAATTGTGCCGTCGAGATCGGCTGATTATCCGTGTAGCCCTGCACAACGATGCGGAATCCGGGTGGCATCTGAACGAAGCCGCTGGCCACCTGATTCAGCAGCGTCACCGCCTCCGGCTTCAGCGCCGCCGTACCTGAGGGAAACAGCACCGAGGCATCGAGTTGGATGGTCAGCGTCAACGGCGCGTTCTGGATCGTTACCTGATGCTTGTCGATCATCGGCTGAAACAGCGCGGAGAGCTTCATCTGCATCGCCTGCAAGGTCTTCATTTCTTCCCCCAGCTGGTGCGCCACGTCCTTCGGGATTTTTGAACTCGCCGCAGAGGGGGCCTCCACCGGCTTGGGAACTGGCGAGACCTGATGTTCCAACACGCCGCGCGAGCCGGTGGGGGTGGGGACCGATACCGACGGCGGTGTGCCGTGGAATGCCTTGATGAAGGCCATGGCAACCTCATCCTCCTTGTGCTTATCGCGCTGCGAGGACGCGTAGAGCACCACGAAAGTCGCCAGCAGCAGCGTCAGCAAATCGGCATAGCTGATAACCCAGCGCTCGTGGTTTGGCGCCTTTTCCGGTTTCTGCGGCTGGAACGATAAGCCCTTATGTGGTTTCTTCGCCATGGGTTACTCGGCCGCCTGCGGCACGGCATCCGGTTCTTCCACAGCCTCTGCTTTCGCCTTGGGTTGCTTGTCCTCCACGAAACTTTGCAGATTCTGCTTGATGATGATGCCGGGCTTACCCTCTGCCAGCAGCATGAAGCCGCGGATCACGACATGGCGCTCGCGCTCCAGCTCATGGGCCAGATGCTTCAGCCGCGTGCCCAGCGGCAGGCAGATGAAATTAGCAAAACCCACGCCGTAAATCGTGGCCACGAAGGCGGTGGCGATACCCTCGCCCAGCTCTTCCGGGTGATCGAGCCGCATCATCACGTGGATCAGCCCCAGCACCGCCCCCATCACGCCGATGGTGGGGGAATAGCCGCCCATCGCCTCCCACACCTCGCCCGGCTGCTCCTGCTCACGCCCGGCGCTGTCGGCCATGACGCCGAGAATAACCGGCAAATCCTCCGGCGGGGTGTTGTCCACAATCATTTGCAGACCCTGCTTTTGAAACGGGTCCTTGACGTCCGGTATGGCGGCTTCCAGCGCCAGCGTGCCCTGGCTGCGCGCCATGGACGACCACTCCGCCACCTGGGAGATGAACGCCTGCAGATCGGTTCTCGGCGGCTTCACCAGCCAGCTCACGCCTTTTAGCGCCGTAATGATCGGGCCAATACCAAACTGCGTCATCGCGGCAGCGAGCGTGCCGCCGATAACGATGATGACAGCGGTGAGGCTAAAGAGTGAGGATAACGGATCACCATCCGACAGCGCGCCGCCGATGATGGCAAGAAATCCGCAAAGCAACCCTAGTAAACTGGTCAAGACACGGTTTCTCCCTTCAACGCGGTGTTTATGTATATGGCGAGACTTTCCAGCGCCCGCTTGCGGATTCGCGAAGCGTAACCCTCACTCATATCCAGAATCGCGGCGATCTCACGGTTATTCAGTTCGTTAAAAAAATGCATGGCCAGCACTTGATATTCGAGTGGCGGCAGCGTTTTCAGCGCTGCCACCAGCAAGGTGCGGTTATCGGAACGCAGCAGCAGGGCCAGCGGGTCTTCCGGCGAGGTGCCGCCCTCGAACGCGGCATTGTCCACGTCGTCAGCTTCGAACACCATCTCGCCGCGCCGGCGTGAGCCCTCGCGCCGCAGCCCGTCGATCATCGCGCCTCGGATGCGCCGCGCCGCGAAAGCCTGGAAGTTCACCCCCAGCGCCGGGTTGAAGCGTTGCATCGCCTCCATCATGCCGATGGCGCCCCATTGCAGCAGCTCGTCGAATTCCGCCCAGGGCATGCGCGCCTTCAGCAGCAGCGCCATGCGCTTGATCCAGTCGCCATACATCGCGCTAAGCGCGGCATCGTCAGTCCGCGCGGGGTCAAGCATTGGCGGCTCCCGGTTCGGCTGTGTGGATCACCTGCAAGGGCAGCGTGTCGGGGATTTCCTCCAGCGCGATGACCGGCAGCAGCCCAGTCACGGCGCGGGCGATGGCCCGGCGCATGGCCGCCTGCACCACCAGCACCGGCTTGCAGCCGCGCGCGCGCATGGCCCGCGCCGCCTGCTCCGCCGCCTGGCGCAGATGCCCCGCGGTCTCCGCCTCTATCTCGGCGCCGATGCTGCTATCCTTGGCGGTGCGAAGGGATTTGGCCACCAGCTCTTCCAACCTCGGCGGCAACACCGCCACGCGCAGAACCGTGTCGGCCCCGGTGATCTGGCTGACGATGAAGCGCCCCAGCCGCAGCCTGGTGGCGGCGAGCAGCTTCTCCACATCCTTCACCCCGCCATCCGCGGCTTCCACCAACGCCTCGGCGATGCGCTCGAAATCCCGGATCGGCACTTCCTCGGTCAGCAGCCCCTGTAGCACCTGGCGCACCAGCCCGATGGAGAGATTGGTCCGCAAATCCTCAGCCAGACGCGGCGTGGTTTCGGCGAGGCGGGTTATCAGCCCCTCCACCTGCGGGCGGCCTAGCAGCTCGGCGCCGTAGCGCTTCAATATCTCGGCGAAATGCGTGGCCATGGCGCTCGGCGCATCCACCACCGTGTAGCCAAGCTCCTCCGCCGCCGGGATCGCGCCTTGCGGTATCCACACCGCCGCCTGGCCAAAGGCGGGGTCCTTCACGGGGCGGCCGATGGAGAGCTTCTCCGTCACCATCGGGCCCTCAATGGCCAGCCACTGGCCGGGCCACGCCTCGCCACCGGCAATGGGGGCGCCGCGCAGGGTGAAGCGATAGCCATGCGCCGGCAGCTCCGACGAATCCCGGATATGCACGGCGGGCACCAGGAACCCCATGGCGCGGCCATAGCGCTGACGCACGGCGGTGAGGCGGTTGAGCAGCCGCCCCTCGCCCTGCCCCACCAGCGGCGCCAAAGCGAAGCCGATATTCATGCCCAGTGGATCGACGCCGGTGACATCCACCAGGGAGTCGGTTTTCACCTCCGCAGGTGCCCCAGCCGCAGCCTTGGCAGCCAAAGCCGGTGCCTCTTCCGCCGCCCGCGCGGCGCGGGAGAGCCGGTACGCCGAAACGCCCATCACCCCCGCCAGCAGCAAGAACGGAATATGCGCCATTTGCGGCACCAACCCGATGGCCCCGGTGATGGCGGCGGCGATGGCCAGCGCCTGCGGGTATTTAGCAAGCTGGGATTTGATCTGCTGGCCGATATCCTCGCCCGTGGCCACGCGGGTAACCACCAGGCCCGCCGCGATGGAAATGGTGAGAGAGGGAATCTGCGCAGCAAGGCCGTCGCCCACTGTGAGCAGCGTGTAGGTGCGCGCGGCATCCGCCACCGGCAGGCCGAATTGCAGCGTGCCGATAATCAGCCCGCCAAGCATGTTGACGACCAGGATGATCATCGCCGCGACCACGTCGCCGCGCACGAATTTGGAGGCGCCGTCCATAGCACCGAAGAAATCCGCCTCGCGCCGCAAATTCTCACGCCGCCGCTCTGCCGCCTGCGGGGAGAGAATGCCGGCGTTGATCTCGGCGTCGATCGCCATCTGCCGACCGGGCAATGAATCGAGCATGAAGCGGGCGGAGACTTCCGCGACGCGACTGGCGCCCTTCGTCACAACGACGAAGTTGATGATGATGAGAATAAGAAAGATGATGCCGCCAACGACGTAATTACCGCCGACCGCGAACTGGCCGAAGGATTCGATGACGTGCCCAGCCGCCCCCGGCCCGGTATAGCCGTTGAGCAGAATGGCCCGTGCCGTGGCGACGTTGAGCGCCAAGCGCATCAGCGTCGTGGCCAGCAGCACTGAGGGGAAGGATGAGAATTCCGACGGTGAGGGAATATAAAGCGAGGCCCCGAGAATCACGAGCCCGGCGGAGATGTTCAGCGCGAACAGGAAAGAGATGGCCGCTGGCGGCAACGGCACCACTAGCATCACCAGCACCAGCAGGATGACGATGGGACCCGAAAGCTGGGTCAGGCTGAACGCGCTCTCGCGCGGCAGGGCGACCGCGTCAGCCATGCACCAGCCCCGGAATGGCGTGCAG
>JAQUAC010000214.1 GCA_028687415.1 Acidocella sp.
CCCCCCCCCCCCCCCAATGCGAATTTCCGGCACACGCACATACGCCTGCTGTAATCCTTTGGATTTTTCACGCATTTCATTTCTTGGCTTTGCAGCTGGTTGAGCATATCTGATCCTATCGCAGTCTGCGCGGATCTCGATTAACGTTGCTGTTTCCTCGATTGGTCTTGAGAGAGACACACTATTTGGTCGCAACAATAGCGGAAAATACTTTTTTTATCCGCTGGAGATACCGATTAAGTATGCTCCAACTGTCTCCCCACCGGCGCCATGACCGGTGGGGAAGAGGCTGCCGGGTTCCGCTTCAGGCGGCGTGGGGGATGCTGATCCCGCGCTCCTTGGCCATGGTCAGTGCTGTATCCTCGATCATATCCTCCTGGCCGCCGATCATCTTCTTACGGCCCAGCTCCACCAGAATATCACGGGCCGGAACGCCATAGCGTGCCTCGGCACGCTTGGCGTGCAGCAGGAAGGTGGAATAGACGCCGGCATAACCTAGCGTAAGCGACTCACGGCTGATGCGAACCATGTGGTCCATCATCGGCACGATGACGTCCTCGGCCATGTCCATGAGCCCGAACAGGTCGCAGCCGGTCTCAATGCCCATGCGCTCGCACACGGCCACGAACACTTCCAACGGCGTGTTGCCAGCGCCAGCACCGAGCCCTGCTACAGAGGCATCAATGCGCGAGGCACCCGCCGCGATGGCGGCGATAGAGTTGGCGATGCCCATGCCGAGATTATGGTGGCCGTGGAAACCAATTTCCGTCTCGGGCTTCAGTGCGTCACGCAAGGCGCTGATGCGGGCGGTAACGTCCTCGGGCAACATGTAGCCCGCTGAGTCCGTCACATACACGGTCTGGGCGCCATAGCTTTCCATCAGCTTGCCCTGGGCCATGATGCCCTCTGGCGAGTTGAGGTGGGACATCATCAGGAAGCCGGAGGTGTCCATGCCGAGCTTGCGGCCATAGGCGATGTGCTGCTGGGCGGTGTCGGCCTCGGTGCAGTGCGTGGCCACATGCACGGAGCGCGCACCACACTGATAGGCTGAGTCCAACTCGCGCATGGTGCCGAGGCCGGGGATGAGCAGCACGGAGATGGTTGCCTGCTTCACCACCTTGGCCACGGCGGAGATGTACGCCTCGTTGGTATGCGGGGCAAAACCGTGCTGGATAGAGTTGCCACCCAGACCGGCGCCATGCGTCACCTGCATCATTGGCACACCGGCCGCGTCCAGTGCCGTGGCGACCTTCACCATCTGATCGAGTGAAATTTGTTCGCGCTTGGCATGCATGCCGTCGCGCAGGCACATGTCGTGGACGAGAACCTTGCGGCCCTTGAGGTTTTCAAAGCTCATGCGAGCGCCTCCTGCGGGATGGGAAGTTTCAGGGTGCCGGCAATGATCTCTTCAGCGAACATCTCGGCGGTGCGGGTGGCGGCGGCGGTCATAATGTCGAGATTACCCGCATAGGTAGGCAGGTAGTCGCCCAGTCCGGCAACCTCCAGGAATACGGCGACACGCTTGCCGTCATAGACCGGGCCGTTCACCAGCTTGTAGCCAGGTACGTATTTCTGCACCTCATTGATGATAGCATGCACGGACTCGGTAATCGCCGCCTCGTTGGGCGTTTCATCGGTGAGGCAATACACAGTGTTACGCATGATCATCGGCGGCTCGGCCGGGTTGATGACGGCAAGCGCCTTACCGCGCCGCGCACCGCCCACGGACACCAACGCCCCGGATGTAGTGTAGGTGAATTCGTCGAGATTGGCGCGGGTGCCCGGCCCCACCGATTTGGAGGACAGGGTGGCGACGATCTCGGCGTAGTCCACGGGTTGCACGCGCGAGACGGCATGCACAATGGGAATCGTGGCCTGACCCGCGCAGGAGATCATGTTCACGTTCATCTCCAACTTGGCGGTGTGCTGCTTGAGGTTCACCGGCGGCACACAGAGCGGGCCAATGGCCGCGGGGGTGAGGTCGATCATCATCACGCCCAGCGCGTTCAACTTGCGGCTGTTCTCGGCATGCACATAGGCGCTGGTGGCGTCAAAGGCGATCTGGACATTGTCCGCGACCACATGGGGCAACAGCCCGTCCACGCCCTGAGCAGTGGTCTTCAGTCCTAGCCCGGCGGCGCGCTTCAGCCCTTCGGATTCGGGGTCGATGCCCACCATCCACACGGGTTCCAGAACTTCGCTGCGCTTGAGCTTATAGATAAGGTCAGTGCCAATATTGCCCGAACCAATCAATGCACATCGTATTTTTGCCATGTCCTCCCGCTTTCCGCAGTTTATAAAGCCGACAGGAAGCTAAGAGGCGTGGCTTATGCAGTCCAATACCATTTGGCGTCACGCGCCATACCGATCAGGCATCGCCACATACGCCATTCTCAGCCCGGAAGACCTCCAGCACGCGCAGGAACTCGCGCAGAATCGGTGAGGGATCGTCCTGCAAATACAGGCAGCTTACATCCAGCATGGTCGGCGGCGACTCCTTGAGCGGCACGTACACCACGCCGGAGGCTTTAAAATGCGTGGCCGAGTCTGGCACGATGCACACGCCAAAGCCCGAGGCGACCAGCGCCACGCCGGTGACGGCGTCGCCTACCTCCTGCACCACCTGCGGGATGAAGCCGTGTTTGCGGCACTGATGGGCCACAAAGTCAGAGAAATTTGGGTGGCTGGTGGCGGGAAAAAGCACCAGCGGCTGCCCGGCGAGATCGGTAATGGAAATCTCCTCTAGGTCCGCCAGCTTGTTGGAGCGCGGCACACCCACCACGAGCCGCTCCCACATCACCACCCGCGAGCGGATATCTGGGTATTTGGCCACTAACCGGTTGAAGCCGATGGTGATACGCCGTTGCCGTAGCGCCTCCACTTGCTCCTCCTTGGTCATGGTGTGCAGCGAGATGTCGACATCTGGGAAGGCGTTGCGGAATTTCAGCAGCACGCGGGGTACGATATCGAACATGCCGGTGCCGAAGATGCCCACGTCCAGCCGCCCCAGCTTGCCGCGTGCGGCGCGACGCGTGCGCTCCACGGCCAAATCCGCCAGAGAGAGGATGGACTTGGCGTCCGCATATAACGTCTGCCCGGCGGCGGTCAGCTCCACCCCCTTCATTGAGCGGATGAACAGCGGTGCGCCGATTAGTTTCTCCAACTGCTGGATCTGTCTTGTGAGCGGCGGCTGGGAGATATTCAAACTCAATGCCGCGCGGCCGATGTTTTGTTCCTTGGCTACGGCAGCAAAGTATTTGAGATGGCGTAGTTCCAGCATGCGTATAGCCTCCCTGGCGGACGCCATGAGTTATGATGCGCCGCACAATCAATTATTTAGAGGGTTCATACCATTTAGGTATGTTAAGGCCCACAAAAAAGTATTTTCCTCGGCGCCGTAATTCCCGCAGCATCAAATCCGTAAACAATAAATGTTTTGAGGTGAGGGTGACAGACGTTCAGACTACTCCCATGGCTGCGACCGCAGTGACTGTGCGGATTGCTGATACGGGCGAGGCCTATAGCTGCCGGACCGATGAAAGCCTGCTAACCGGCATGCACCGGCTGGGCAAGCGTGGCATTCCGGTGGGGTGCCGGGGCGGTGGCTGCTCGGTTTGTAAGATTGAGGTGAAGAGCGGCGCCTGGGAACAAATGCGCGCCATGAGCCGTGAATATGTGAGCGATAACGATCTGGCGGCAGGCCGCGTACTGGCCTGCTGCGTGCGGCCTCTGGAAGAGGTCGAGGTCGCCGTTATCGGCAAGTTAAATAAAAGCATAATGCGGCCGGGGAGCTGAAGCCGCAGCGGGTTGCTGCAACATAAAAATGGGGAAACGAATCATGGCAATTGCTGGAGTTTTACGTCCAGGTCACGCGCAGATCCGCGTGTTAAACTTAGAAGAGGACATCAAGTTCTATCGTGATGTACTGGGCCTCGTGGAAATGGGTCGAGACGCGCAGGGCCGCGTTTATTTTAAGGCCTGGGATGAACGCGATCATAACAGCGTCATCCTGCGTCAGGCCGCGAAGGCGGGCATCGACTTCTTCGGTTTCAAGGTAGACAGCTCCGCGACGCTCAAAAAGCTGGAAGCCGATCTGAAAGCCTATGGCGTGAAGACAGAGCGTATCCCCGCTGGTGAACTACTGGCCACCGGCGAACGCGTCCGCTTCGAGGTGCCGACCGGCCATGCCATCGAGCTTTATGCCGAGAAGAAAGATGTCGGCAACGGCCTCCCCTATTCCAACCCGGCGCCGTGGCCGCCCCAGGCTGAAAACGGCATCGCTCCCACGCGCATGGATCACGCTTTGCTCGGCGGCACCGATCTTGATGGCTCCCGTGATATCTTCATTAACGTGCTGGGTTTCTATCTCACGGAAGAAGTAGTCGCGGAAGATGACAAAACACAGATCGCCGTGTGGCTGAGTTGTTCCAACAAGACGCATGACATCGCTTTTGTGCGTGCCCCTGAAAACGGCAAGCTGCATCATGTTTCCTACTGGATCGACACTTGGGAGAAAGTGCTGCGCGCCGCTGATCTGATGTCGATGAACAATGTGCCGGTTGATATCGGTCCGACCCGCCACGGCATTACGCGCGGCGCAACGATCTATGCCTTTGACCGTTCGGGCAACCGCTTCGAGACCTTCGCGGGAGGCTATATCTCCT
>JAQUAC010000005.1 GCA_028687415.1 Acidocella sp.
CGCCAGCACAACGGCGTGCAGCGGGCCGATCGGCACCAGCAGCGCCGCCACCAGTGCCACTTGCCGCAGTTTTTCAGGCCGCATTTCTACTCCCCAGAATTTTTTCATAGGTCTCTAGCATCCGCCGCGTTATCACCTCGCGGGTAAACCCGGCCAGATACTCGGCATGGCCATTGGCGGCGATGCGCTGACGCAGCCCCTCATCATCCAGCACGGCGCGGATAGCCCCCGCCAGCGCCGCCACATCATCCGCCGGCACCAGCATGCCGTTTTCACGGTCGCGTATATAGGCGCGCGGCCCGTCGCTCTCGCAGGCAATGAACGGCGTGGCGGTGGACCAGCTATCTAGAATCACTGTGCCGAAGGGCTCGTAGCGCGAGGGCAGCAGGCAAATATCCGCGACCCGCAGCAATGCCCCCCTGTCTGTTCTCCATCCAAGAAAGCGCACCCGCTCCGCCACGCCAAGTTCGGCGGCAAGCGCCTTCAGCGCCGCCTCCTCGGGGCCATCCCCCGCGATCCACAACCAGCAATCCGGCAACTGCGCCAAGGCGCGCAGGGCGGTATCCAGCCCCTTCACCTGATGCAGCCGCGAGAGGGTCAGCAGCACCCGCGCCCCCGGCGGCGTGTCCAGCGTGGCGCGGTCCAGCGCCAGGGCCTCGTCCACGGACGGAAAGGTCGGCACATAAAAGGCCCGCCCCGGCTTGGCCCCATGCGCATAGGCATGCCGCGCCAAATCCTCCGTCACGCCTATAAAATGCGTGCAATGGGAGAAATGGGTCTCCTGCTCCTCATAATCCCCGTACCAGCCGATAATGGCCGGTGCCGCATGAGCGGGCACCAGGCTGGCGGCGCGGCGCATCCAGCAATGGATGATGTCCGGCCTCTCCCGCGCGATCAGCCGCCGCAACTTCAGCCGCTGCCACGGGCGGACGGGCACGCGCAGCACTTCCGGCGCCATGCGCAGCCCGGCATCCCGCAACTCCGCGAAGCGCGGCGCGGTGGGGCGCATCACCACGCACTGGTCCAGCCCGGCGCGGTGCAGGCTCAGCATGATATCGGTGGAATACAGCTCCGCGCCGCCATTGCCGTTACCGGCCATAATCTGAAGAACGCGCATGCAAAGATTCCAGACAAATTAAAGGCTTCACCCCCGCCAACAGGACTGATTAACCCTTTATCCCCAGCGCGGCAAACCTAGATCTTCACCTTCACATAAGACCCCGGCGCATCCTCGATCACCTTGATCCCCCTGGCCTTGCCCGGCTCGCGCGCCGGCACTTTCTCGGGGTTGAAGGCCGAGACCCAGCGCTGCCAATCCGGCCACCAAGAGCCGCCAACCTCGGTCGCGCCCTCGAACCATTCCTCCGCGCTCTCGGGTAGCGCCTCGTTGATGAAGTGGTTGTACTTACCCCCTTCCGGCGGGTTCACCACCCCGGCAATATGCCCGGACGCCGCCAACACGAACCGCACCGGGCCGCCAAAATTCCGCGCCCCCTTATAGGTGCTGGTCCAGGGCGCGATGTGATCCTCCCGGCAGGAGAGGAAATAGAGCGGGATCTTGATCGCTCCGAGATCGATGGGCACGCCCTTCATGGTGATCCCGCCCGGCTGGGCCAGCAGGTTCTTCTGGTACATGTTGCGAAGATAGAAGGAGTGCATCGTCGGCGGCATCCGCGTCGCGTCCGAGTTCCAGTACAGCAGGTCGAACGGGAAGGGCTCCTTGCCCATCAGGTAGTTGTTGACAACAAAACTCCAGATCAGATCGTTCGCCCGCAGCATGTTGAAGGTCGTCGCCATCTCCGAGCCTTCAAGAAAGCCGCGCTTGCTCATCTTCTCTTCGAGGCTGCTGAGCTGTTCCTCGTCAATGAACACGCCCAGCTCGCCCGCATCGGTAAAATCCGTGAGCGTGACGAAGAAGGTCGCGGATTTGATCCGGTCATCGCCCTTGGCCGCCATATAACCGAGCGAGGATGCCAGCAGCGTGCCGCCCAGACAGTAGCCGATGGCGTTCACCTCGTGCTGCTTGGTGATTTTCTCGATCGCATCCAGCGCCGCGAGCACGCCCTCCACCATGTAATCGTCAAAATTCTTCGCCGCCAGGGACTCATCCGGGTTCACCCAGCTCACCATGAACACGGTGTGCCCCTGAGACACGAGCCAACGCACCCAGGAATTCTTCGGCCGCAAATCCAAAATATAGAATTTATTGATCCAGGGCGGCAGGATCAACACCGGCCGGGCATACACATCCGGAGTTACCGGGCTGTACTGGATCAGCTGCATCAACTCGTTCTGGAACACCACCTTGCCCGGCGAGGCGGCAATATTCTCGCCGATCTTGAAGGCATCCGTATCGGTCATCTTGATGCGCAGGCTGCCGCGCCCCTGCTCCAGATCAGTCAGCAGGTTGCTCAGCCCCCTCACCAGGTTCTCGCCGCCCGTCTCGCGCGCGCGGCGCAGCACCTCGGGGTTGGTGAGAGCGAAATTGCTTGGGCTGAGTGCGTTGATGAACTGACGGGCGTAGAAATCCACCTTTTGCGCCGTCTTCGGGTCCAGCCCATCCACATGGGTTACTACGTCGTTGATGTAGCGTGCCGAGAGCAGATAGGACTGCTTAATGAAGTCGAATATCTCGTTCTGCTTCCAGGCCGGGTCCGCGAAACGCTTGTCCTTGGGGTCATGCGCGATGACCGGCACCGGCTCCTGCCCCATGATTCGCCGCGTGGTATTCTGCCACAGCGTCATATAGTCCCGCCACAGCCCGAACTGCGCCTGTACCAGCTGTCCTGGGTTGGACAGCAGTTTGGCGGTCATTTCCATAAAAGCGCCGCCCACGTTCAGCGGGTCCAGCTCCACGCCCTCCTTCGCTTGGCGCTTCAGCCAATCCGTCACCAGGCGCTGGCTGCGCTGCGCGATATCGGTCATCGAACGGCCCAACGCCTCGGCGTCTGGCAGCTTGATATCCGGTTCCTCGGGAGTCTGGGCTTGCGGCATGTCGGACGATCCTTTCCGTGGCGTCAGTTCTCAGGCAAACAGTGCTGGCCCGGTCTGGCCGGCGTATTTGGGTAACGGAGATGATTTTGATGCTGGAGCGGCGTTTCGGGGTGGCATTATCGGTCTGGCTGGCTGTTGCTCTTGCTGGTTGTTCTGGGCCGGTCTCTTGGTATCACCATTTTGAAGGTGGCGCGATTGCGCACAAGCGGCAAGCCCCGCCCGGCGCCACCCTGCCTTACCCGAATCTCGCGGATGTGCCCCCCGCCCCTGCCCCCACCCCGGCGGGCGCGCAGGCAGCCATTACCGCAGCGGCGCACGGCGCGGGCGTGTCGCCGCCCTCCCCCGGCGCACTGGCCGGGCTGGAGCTGCCCGCCGCCGCCCCGCCGCTGCCAAACGTGCCGGGGCTGCAATTGCCCGCCCCGCCGCCTGCGCCGCGCCCAGCCCCCGCTCCCGCGCCCGCGCCGGTCAAAGCGCCCGCGCCGCCGCCGCCCGCACCGCCGGTCTCCCTGGCTTTCGCGCCCGGCTCGGCCATCCTGCCCGCATCGGACCTTCCCGCCCTGCACGCCATCGCCGCCACACGCGGCGCCGCGCATGTGCTGGTCGGTGGCTTTGGCGAGGGCTCGTTGCCCCTGGCCATCGCCCGCGCCCGCCGCTTGGCCGCCGGCCTGACCGCCGAGGGCGTGCCCCCGAATGTCATCGCCATCACCACCATGGCGGCGGGTTCTGGCGGCTTCGTGCAATTGGTATATTAAGCCCGCATCGTTCACCCTAACCCGAGCTGCCGAGAAAAATGTCCGAAGAATTTCATCGCATCCGCCGCCTGCCCCCTTATGTCTTCGCCGAGGTGAACGCCGCCAAAGCCAAGGCCCGGGCCGCGGCTGAGGACATCATCGATCTCGGCATGGGCAACCCGGACTCCCCGACTCCGCCGCATATCGTGGCCAAGCTGGTGGAAACCGTGCAGGACCCGCGCAGCCACCGCTATTCCACCTCCAAGGGCATCCCCGGCCTGCGCCGCGCCCAGGCGGCTTATTACGAGCGCCGCTTCGGCGTGAAGCTGGACCCGGAGACCGAGGTCATCGCCACACTCGGCTCCAAGGAGGGGCTGGCCAACCTCGCCGCCGCCATCACCTCGCCGGGCGACACCATTCTGGTCCCGAATCCGTCCTACCCCATTCACCAGTTCGGCTTCATCATCGCCGGCGCTTCCGTGCGCTCCATCCCGGCGCACCCTGGCGAGGACATGCTGCGCGCCATCGACAGCGCTGTGCGCCATTCGGTGCCCAAGCCCACGGCGCTGATCGTGAATTTCCCGTCTAACCCCACCGCCTACATGGCAGACCTTGATTTCTATAAGGAACTCGTGGCCCTGGCGCGGAAGACCGAGATCTTCATCATCTCCGACCTCGCCTATTCCGAGATTTATTTCGACGGCAACCCGCCTCCCTCCGTGTTGCAGGTTCCTGGCGCCAAGGACATCACCATTGAGTTCACCTCGATGTCCAAGACCTACTCCATGCCCGGCTGGCGCATGGGCTTCGGCGTCGGCAATCCGCGCCTCATCAAGGCCCTCACGCGCATGAAGTCGTACCTCGATTACGGCGCTTTCACGCCGATTCAGGTCGCGGCCACGGCGGCGCTCAACGGCCCGCAGGATTGCGTGGAGGAGATGCGCACCCTCTACCGCGAGCGCCGGGACATCCTCATCAAGGGCCTGCATTCCGCCGGGTGGGATGTCCCCTCCCCCAACGGCTCCATGTTCGCCTGGGCGCCGATCCCGCCGCGCTTCGCGCATCTCGGCAGCCTGGAATTCTCCAAGCTGCTGATGGAAAAGGCCAAGGTTGCCGTCGCCCCCGGCATCGGCTTCGGCGAACATGGCGACGGTCATGTCCGTATCGCCCTGGTCGAGAACGCGCACCGCCTGCGCCAAGCCATCCGCAACATCCGCGGCTTTCTCACCACCGACAACGCCGCCCCGGCGGAAGACGATCTGGAGACTAAATGATGAAACCCTTGCGTGTTGGCATAGCCGGTCTCGGCACCGTTGGTGGCGGCGTGATCAAGCTCCTCGCCCAGCAGGCGGAGCTGATCACCACCCGCGCCGGGCGTCCCATCACCGTCACCGCCGTCTCGGCGCGCGACCGCACACGGGACCGTGGTATCTCGCTGGAAGGGCTGAACTGGCACAACAATCCGCTCTCCCTGGCCTCGGACCCGGATGTGGACGTGGTGGTGGAACTCATCGGCGGTTCAGACGGCCCTGCCAAAGCCCTGGCGGAAGCCGCCCTTAAAGCCGGACGTCCGCTGGTCACCGCCAACAAGGCGCTGCTGGCCCTGCACGGCGTTCCCCTGGCCGAAGCCGCTGAGCAGGCTGGCGTGGCCCTGGCCTATGAGGCCGCCGTCGCGGGCGGCATCCCCGTCATCAAGGTCCTGCGCGAGGGTCTGGCCGCCAACCGCATCTCCCGCGTCGCGGGCATATTGAACGGCACCTGCAACTACATCCTCACCACCATGCGCGAGGAGAAGCGTGACTTCGCCGACGTGCTGGCCGACGCCCAGGCGCTAGGCTACGCCGAAGCCGACCCGTCCTTCGATATCGACGGCGTGGACGCCGCCCATAAGCTCGCCATCCTGGCTGGCCTCGCCTTCGGCCAAAAGATCGATTTCTCCGCCCTGCATATCGAGGGCATCCGCCGCATTTCCGCGCTGGATATCGCCTTCGCCCAGGAGCTTGGCTATCGCATCAAGCTGCTCGGCATCGCCGAACACACCGAGGCCGGTATTTCGCTGCGCGTCCACCCTGCCATGGTGCCGGTGCAAAAGCCCATTGCCACGGTAGACGGCGTATTCAACGCCGTGCTGCTGGAGGGCGATTTTTCCGGCCCGGTATTCCTGCAAGGGCGCGGCGCGGGTGAAGGCCCCACCGCCAGCGCCGTGGTGGCGGATATCATCGACATCGCCCGCAACGTGCAAATCCCCGTCTGGGGCACAGCGACGCGGAATCTGGAAGAGGCCCGGGTGGTGCCCATCGCCCGGCATGAGGGCGCGTATTTCATCCGTCTCTCCGTGGTCGACCAGCCCGGCGTGCTGGCCGATGTCACCGCCATCCTGCGCGACCACGGCATCTCGCTCGAATCCATGTTGCAACATGGCCGCGCCCCCGGCGAGGCCGTGCCCATCGTGCTCGTCACCCATGAAACCCGGGAGGATGCGGTCAGCACCGCCCTTGCCCGCATCTCCGCGCTGGAAGCCGTGCTGGAACAGCCAGCCCTCATCCGCATCGAACCTAAATAAGGATTCCGACCATGCCCGAACGCCGTCTAGAAGACGTCTCCGACCGTAACCTCGCGCTGGAACTCGTGCGTGTGACCTAGGCAGCCGCCATCGCCGCCTCGCGCTGGATCGGCCGCGGCAAGAAGAATGAGGCCGATGGCGCCGCCGTGGAAGCCATGCGCAAGGCGTTTGACACCGTGGCCATCAACGGCACCGTGGTCATCGGCGAGGGCGAGATGGACGAAGCCCCGATGCTCTATATCGGCGAAACGGTCGGCTGCGGCGGCCCGGCCATGGACATCGCCGTGGACCCGCTGGAGGGCACCTCCATCACCGCCAAGGGCGGGCAGAACGCCATCGCCACCGTGGCCCTGGCCGAGCGCGGCAACTTCCTGCACGCCCCGGACATCTACATGGAAAAAATCGCCGTCGGCGGCGGCCTGCCCGATGACGTGGTCTCCCTCGACGCTCCGGTGAAGGAAAACCTGAAGAACCTCGCATTGGCCAAGGGCATCGCCGTCGAGGAACTCATGGTCTGCATGCTGGACCGCGACCGCCACGCCGAGATGATCGCCAAAATCCGTGAAGCGGGTGCGCGCATCATGCTCATTGGCGACGGCGACGTGGCCGGCGTCATCGCCGCCAGCCAGCCCGGCACCGGGGTGGACATGTATCTCGGCTCCGGCGGCGCGCCGGAGGGCGTGCTCTCCGCCGCTGCACTGCGCTGCATCGGCGGGCAGATGCAGGGCAAGCTGTTGTTCGAGGATGACGCGCAGATCGAGCGCGCGCTGACCATGGGCATCACCGACCCGAACCGCGTCTACACCATTGAGGAAATGGCCAAGGGCGACGTAATGTTCGCCGCCACCGGCGTCACCGGCGGCCCGATGCTGAATGGCGTCCGCCGCATCGGCCACGGCGCGGTCACGCACTCCATCGTCATGCGCAGCAAGTCCGGCACGGTACGCTATATCGAGGCGCACCATAACTTCGCGAAGAAAGACCTGGGCGCGTAACCCATGCAACCACGTTGGGGCCGCAGGGCCCCAACGCCCCTGGCCTTCGCGCCCCGGCCCCCTACGCCTCCGCCCTATGATCTTCCCTTGCCGCCGCCCACACCTCGCGCGCGGCATCGGCGTTCATGGCGGCAATCCCCAGCCCCACCAGCAAATCCGGCCAGGCTGAACGCCACCAATACGCCGTCACCACACCGGCACAGATGATCGCGATATTCGCCAGCACATCGTTACGGGCAGAAAGAAACGCCGCCAGCGTCAGGCTGCCCCGGTGGTGCCGGTAGCGCGCCAGCACCAGTGCGGCGCAGATATTCACCAGCATCGCCCCCACGGCAGTTAAGGAGAGCAGCCCGGCATCCGGCGCAATGGGGGTAAAAAATTTCTGCCACGCCGTCCATAGCGTCGCCAATCCTGGCACCAGCAGAATCCCCGCCAGCGCCATGCCCACCCGCGCCCGCTTGCGTACGCTCCAGCCAATGGCGGCGAGGATGAGGAAATTGACCGAGGCATCTTCAAGGAAATCGACACTGTCGGCAAACAGCGAGACAGAGCCGATGGCCCGCGCCACGGCGAACTCAATACCGAAATAACCGAGGTTCAGAAGTGCCACGAAGCCTATAGCCCGGCGCAGCTCGCCATGTGAGGTGTCCATGCCCAAAACCTAGCACGCCAGCCCCCACAAAAAGCAACGGGGCCTTGCGGCCCCGGAGCAGAAGATCAGCGGCGCAGGTTAAGGCGGCCGATGAGGTCCGTATAGCGCTTGACGTTCTTGCGCTTCAGATAGTCCAGCAGCGAGCGGCGCTGACCGACGAGCACGAGCAGACCGCGGCGGGAATGGAAATCCTTCGCGTGGGTCTTCAGATGTTCGGTCAGGTTGGAAATACGCTCGGACAGCAGGGCAACCTGCACTTCCGGGCTGCCAGTGTCATTGGCGGCGGTGGCGTATTCGGCAACGAGTTCGGTGCGGCGCTCAGGCGTAATCGACATCGGGATATCCCCTTATATAACAGTCGTTAAAACAAGCGTTCCGGCTTCAGCCACCCATCGGAGAGTCGGGCCAGAGCCACCACGCGTCCCACTGCCGTAATGCGCACCAGCCCTTCATCAGGGTTGGCGGCCTCCGGAATCCGCCCCATCAGTTCCACCAGGTTAATCGCCTGGCCTTGGCTGAGGGCATGAAACTCCGCGGCGTTCAGGGCCAGAGCCGGGATGTCGTCCAGCGCGGTCGAGAGCGGTCGCAGGAATTCAGCGAGAGTGGCGGGGTTCTTCTCCGGATCAAGCAGTTTGTCCAGCGATACCGCCATATTTTCCAGAAAAGGCCCCACCCGCAGGCGGCGCAGCACCACAATATGCCCCACCGTGCCGCAGGCCCGCGCCAGATCACGCGAGAGGGCGCGCATATACACCCCCTTGCCGGACTGCACCTCGAACTCCGCATGGTCGGCATCCGGGCGGCCGATCAGCTCAAAGCGGTCCACCTGCGCCGGGCGCGGCGGCAACTCCGGCGGCGCGCCGGCGCGGGCAAGGTCATAAGCGCGCTCGCCATCCACCTTAATGGCCGAGAAAGCGGGCGGGATCTGCATGATGTTGCCAATGAACTGCGGCAGGGCCGCGCGGATCTGCTCATCCGTGGGCCGCGCGTCGGAAGTCGCCACCACCGCGCCTTCGGCATCGTCAGTATCCCGCGCCTCACCGAACTTGATGGTGAAGTGGTAAATTTTGGTGCTGTCCATCACATAAGGCACGGTTTTGGTCGCCGCACCCAGGGCGATGGGCAGAATCCCGGTGGCCAGCGGGTCCAGCGTGCCGCCATGCCCCGCTTTCTGCGCATCCAGCGCGCGCTTCACCTTATTGACCGCCTGCGTGCTGGTGATTCCCTGCGGTTTATCGAGAATAAGCCAACCGTCCAGTTTGCGGCCTTTTTTCTGCCGAGCCATGAAAATCCTAAAAGTCAGAGTGAAGCCCGGCTGATAGCTGAGCCCGCGCAAAGGGAAAAGAAGCGGGAAAGAATATCTGCCCGCCAGTTCCATTCATTAACGGCAAATCAACCTGCTTCTGTTGAAACTAGAGGAGCCGGAAAAACTCGCGGCATCATTCAAAACCGCCCGCTTCAAGGATTTCTGCCGATGCCGGACAGCCGCACCATGCCCAGCCTCTCCGCCCAGAAAGCCACGGCCCACAGCCCCAGCTTCGCCAAGCCGGCAGCGCCCGCCCCCGTGGCGGCCAATCGCGAGAAGTTCATCGGCTTCGCGCGGGACGAGGAGAGCGCCAACACCCTGCGCGAGGCCCTGGCCGGCTACCTGCCGAACAACAACCTTGTGCACATGGTCGATTTCCGCAGCAGCCTCACCATCCTGGCGGCGATGACCACACCCGAGATCATCCTGGTCGATCTCTCGGGCGAGGATCAGCCGATGAACGCCATGATGGACCTGGCCGATGTAGTCGAGCCCGGCACCACCGTGCTGGCCATCGGCAAAATTCATACCGTGAGTTTCTACCGCACCGTCACCAAGGGCATGGGGATCAAGGAATACCTGCCCAAGCCCCTCACCCGCGCCGCGGTGGAGCAGAACTTCCTGCCCCTCATCGCCAATACAGGCCGGAGTCCCACCTCCCTGCGCGGCGGACGCATGGTCGTGCTGGCCGGGGCCCGGGGCGGCGTTGGCACCACTACCATTGCCACCAACCTCGCCTGGTACATCGCCACAGAGCTGCACCGCCACACCGTGCTGCTGGATGGCGAGCTGAACACCGGTACCGTGGCGCTAAACCTGAACCTGGGCATCGATAACGGCCTGATCGCGGCGCTGGAAACGCCCGAGCGGGGGGACCACCTGCTGCTTGAGCGCTCTACGCACGAAGCGGCCGAACGCCTGCATGTGCTGGCCGGGCTGAAGGATCTGACCCAGCCCGTGGGCTGCACGCATGAAGGCGCGGCCAATTTCCTGCAAACCCTACGCACACGCTATAATTATGTAGTGGCGGATGCTGGAGCGCGGCTGGAACCCTTCGCCCGCGACCTGCTATTCAACGCGCAGCAACGCGTCATCGTCATGGACCCGACCATGATCTCCATCCGCAATCTGGAGCGCCTGCTCAGCCTGCCCGGCGGCTCCTCGCAATCGCCACGCGCGCTAACGGTGCTGAACAAGGCCAGCGCCTCCGGCGGGCTGACACAGAGCTACATGGAGCAGGCCATGGGCCTGCGATTCGACGCCGTGATCCCCGACCTGCCGCGCATCGTGCCACGTACCACCCAGCTCGGCGCCCAGGCGGCGTCCCTGCGCGGCGCCTTCCGCAACGGCATCGCCACGCTGGCGACGATATTGGGGGCAACAACACCGCCCGCCACGGAGGCGCAGCCCCGCATCGCCCGTGCCGATTAGGCATCCGGGCCGAAACCGGCTATAATCCAGGCTCATTCCGACGATTTTGGAGCCTAAAATACCGATGCCCGACGCGCCGCAGCCCACCCCCCAAGACGAATCCTATGACGCGGCGTCGATCAGCGTGCTCAAAGGTCTGGATGCCGTACGCAAACGCCCCGGCATGTATATCGGCGACACGGATGATGGCTCCGGCCTGCACCATATGGGCTTCGAGATCATCGACAACGCGGTGGACGAAGCCCAGGCGGGCTTTGCCAACCACGTGGAAGCCGTGCTGAACGGCGACGGCTCCATGACCGTGCGCGATAATGGCCGCGGCATCCCCACGGACATCCACCAGGAGGAAGGCATCTCCGCCGCCGAGGTGGTGCTGACCAAGCTGCACGCGGGCGGCAAGTTCAACCAGAACAGCTACAAAGTCTCCGGCGGCCTGCATGGCGTGGGTGCTGCCGTGGTCAACGCCCTCTCCGAGTGGATGGAAGTGCGCATCTGGCGCAATGGCGAGGAGCATTTCATCCGCTTTGAGCATGGCAACACCGTGGCCCCGCTCAAGCTGATCGGCCGCTCCGAACACAAGAACGGCACCGAGGTCACCTTCAAACCATCCGCCGCCACCTTTACCCATACCGAATTCGACTACGCCGTGTTCGAGCGCCGCCTGCGCGAGCTGGCCTTCCTCAACTCCGGCCTGGCCATCATCCTGCGCGATGAACGGCACGAGCCGGTGCAGGAGGCCAAGTTCCACTATGAGGGCGGGGTAAAAGAGTTCTGTTCCTGGCTCGACCGCGCCAAAACCCCGGTTCTGGCCACCCCCATCACCTCCATCGGCGAGGCGAAAGAGCATGGCATCCGCGTTGAATTCGCGCTGACCTGGAACGATTCCTACCACGAGACCATGCTCTGCTTCACCAACAACATCACCCAGCGCGATGGCGGCACGCATCTGGCCGGGTTCCGCGCGGCGCTGACCCGCGTGGTGAGCAAATACGCCCAGGGCATGGGCAAAAAGGAAACCACCGAATTCTCTGGCGAGGATATGCGCGAGGGCCTCACCGCCGTGCTCTCGGTAAAGGTGCCGGACCCGAAATTCTCCTCCCAGACCAAAGACAAGCTGATCTCCTCCGAGGTCCAGCCCGTAGTCCAATCCGCCGTGGCGGATGCGCTGAGCCATTGGTTTGAGACGCACCCCAAGGAAGCCAAGGGCATTGTGCAGAAGGTGATGGACGCCGCCAACGCCCGCGAGGCCGCGCGCAAGGCGCGTGAACTCACAAGGCGCAAGGGCGTGCTGGACATCTCCTCCCTGCCCGGCAAGCTGGCCGACTGCCAGGAGCGCGACCCCGCCAAATCCGAACTCTTCCTGGTGGAGGGCGACTCCGCAGGCGGCTCCGCCAAGCAGGGACGCGACCGTAAATATCAGGCCATCCTGCCGCTGAAGGGCAAGATCCTGAACGTCGAGCGCGCCCGCTTCGACAAAATGCTGAGTTCCCAGGAAATCGGCACCCTCATCACGGCGCTCGGCACCGGCATCGGCCGTAGCGAGCCCGAGCAGGGCGGGTTTGACGCCAACAAGCTGCGCTATCACCGCATCGTCATCATGACCGACGCCGACGTGGATGGCTCGCATATCCGTACCCTGCTGCTCACCTTCTTCTACCGGCAGATGCCCCAGCTCATCGAGCAGGGTTATCTCTACATCGCCCAGCCGCCGCTCTACCGCGCCAAGCGCGGCAACGACCAACGCTATCTGAAGGATGACGACGCGCTGGAAGTCTTCCTGCTGGAGCGCGCCCTCGGCGAGGCCCAGCTCATCAGCGGCGGCCTCACCCTGGCCGGGGACGAGTTACGCGCCGAAACCGCCTGGATCGGCCAGAGCGTCCACCGCCTCAAGGCGCTGACCAACCTGCTGCCCATGGCCTATCTGGAACAGATCGCCATCTCCGGCCTGTTCTCCACCGCCGCCCTGGGCGACTCGGCCAAGGACGCCGCCCTCGTCACCCGCCTCAACGCCCTCTCCCACCCCACCGAGCGCGGTTGGGTCGTCACCTCAGACGCCACCACCGGCATCAAGCTCGGCCGCACAGTGCGCGGCGTGGCAGAGCATTACACGCTGGACGCCGCCACGCTGCGCACCTCCGAAGCCCGCTATTTGGCCGAGCGCGCCGCCCGGCTGGAGGAAATTTTCGGCGCCGGCGCCACCCTGGCCATAGACGGCGCGCCGAAGCCCGTGCACGGCCCGGCCTCGATGTGGGAGACCCTGCTGGCCTATGGCCGCAAGGGCCTCGTCATCAGCCGCTTCAAAGGCCTTGGCGAAATGAACCCGGAAGAACTGTGGAAAACCACGCTGGACCCGGAAGCCCGCCGCCTGCTGCAGGTGAAGATCACCGACGCCGAGGACACTGACCAGATCTTCTCCACCCTGATGGGCGACGTGGTCGAACCCCGCCGCGACTTCATCGTTAACAACGCCCTCAAGGTCGCCAATCTGGATACCTAACGGCTGAGATCCGTACAGGCCGGGATATTATCCGGCCTGTGCGGCAGTCTCCTGGCGGGCCAGCGCCTTGGCCTGCTTCGCCTTCATGGCGGCAATCTCGTTCGCCGCCCGCACAAGGCCGATCAGCACCTCCACTTCCACCTCCATCGTCCTGGCGGCGCGTTCCGCCTCCGGAACCGCATGCAAGGCTGCGGCATGGTCCCGCAACGCCTCCGGCACCTTGGCGATGGCCGCCTCAACCTGCGCGAACACCGCCTCGACCGTCTTGCGCGGCACCGCCGGCCCACGGGCTGAGGTTTTCGTGACCCGCTGGCGGCCTTCCTGCCGCGCGGTCACCAGCTTCCGCGAGAGCGCCGCCCCCGCCTCCTCACCATGCGCCCGCACCGCCTCAATCGCGGCATCCGCCGAGACCTGCCCGCCGCGCACCATCGCCTGCACCTCGTCGCTGGCGGTGGCGAGGGTCAGCAATTGCTCAACCCGCGCCACGGTTTTGTTCTGCGAGGCAGCTATCTCCGCAGGCTCGAACCCCATATTCAGCAGCCGCTGATAGCCGCGCGCGATATCCACCGTCTCCAGCTTCAGCCCCTGCGCCGAGCGCAGCATCACCTCCACGCGCTCGCTATCATTGCCCCGGAACGGGATCACGCTGACCAGCGGAATATACGCCCCGCGCTCAATCGCGAGCCGTATGCCCCGCCTACGGCAATGCCCCTCGATAATCGTGATCCGCCCGTCGCTCAGCGCCCGCACCATCATCGGCGGCACATAGCGCTCATTCAGATATGAATCGCAAAACGCCTCGATATGCGCGATCACCTTCGGGTCGTCATAATAGCGCAGGTTGAAGCCGTCCTCCTCCTCGAGGAGCATGGGGTCGATCTGGTACAGGTATAATTTCTTATTATCCTGGCCTTGCGACTCCGCCGTAAATGTTTTCAGCGGCTTGATAACGAACGCCATAGGGACCCACCATCAGACTTTGAATGTTCAGGTTGTGCAGTCGGCACAATCAACACCTAAAGGTTGCAGATGCTTCCGCATCTTGCAAGCCGCCCCCGCTTTACCCCTCCAACGCGGCCATGGCGGCAGGCGCTTCCAGCCCGCTGGCCTCCTTCAGCCCCACCCCGGTCAACTTGCGGCGCAGCGCTTCGCGCATCAGCCATGCGAGCATATCCCCGGCGGCATCGTAAGAGAGACCACCATGGGCATGCACGTTGGAGATGCAGTTGCGCGCCGAGTCCTTGGTGCCGCGCCTGGGGTCATAAGTCAGATAAATGCCCAAACTGTCAGAAACGGTCAGTCCCGGCCGCTCGCCAATCAGCACGGCGCAGAGTTTCGCCCCCAGCGCCTCGCCGATATCATCCCCCAGCGCCACCCGCGCCTGCGTGGCGATCACCACCGGCGCGATCTTAAAACCCTTCAGCCGGGCGGCGACAGCCTCATACATCGGCACGGCATTCTGCATCACGGCGGTAGCGGAAAGCCCGTCGCCGATCACGAACACGGCGTCATACTCACCCGCATGCAGCTTATCAGCGCAATCCGGGTGCAGCCGCCGGCCTAAATCAGGCCGGCGCAGATACACCTCGCGGCTCTCCGCCTCGGAATACACCTCTATCGCCCCCGGAATTGCCGCCTTCAGCGCCGCCACGTCCAGCTTCGCATGCACCGCATCCCGCGCCTTGGCGTGGGCGAACTGGAAGTCCAGCACATCGGCGATCTTCATCGCATCGCCCGCGCGCCCCAGCCCGATTCGCGCCCTGGTCGCGGTGCGCAGTTTTGCCCACGGGTCCTCAGGCGGCATCGCGATGCTCCGAGATCAGGCGCTTCAGCGCCTTGTTCTGCGGCGTGGCCAAGCGCATCCGCCCGGCATGGTCCACCATGTCCATCTTCTCCAGCCAGACCTCGAATTCCGGCGCCAGGCGCACGCCAAACACCGAGCGCAGGTACAGAATATCGTGATAGGAAAGGCTCTGATAATTCAGCATCACGTCATCCGCCCCCGGCACCGCGATGACGAACGACACCCCAGCGGCGGTGAGCAGCGTCATCAGCGTGTCCATGTCGTCCTGGTCGGCCTCGGCATGGTTGGTATAGCAAACGTCGCAGCCCATCGGCACGCCCATCAGCTTGGCGCAGAAATGGTCCTCCAGCCCGGCGCGGATGATCTGCTTGCCGTCATACAAATATTCCGGCCCGATAAACCCCACCACCGTATTCACCAGCAGCGGCGAGAATTCCCGCGCCACCGCATACGCCCGGGTCTCGATGGTCTGCTGATCCAGCCCGAAATGCGCATCCGCCGAGAGCGCGGCCCCCTGCCCGGTCTCAAAATACATCAAATCATTGCCGATGGTGCCACGCTTGAGCGACAGCGCCGCCTCCCGCGCCTCACGCAGAATATTCAGGTTGATGCCAAACCCCGCATTCGCCGCCTCGGAGCCCGCAATGGACTGAAACACCAGATCCATCGCCCCGCCCGCGTTCATCACCTCAATGGCGTTGGTCACATGTGTCAGCACGCAGGTCTGGGTGGGGATGTCGTAGCGCTGCCGCAGCCCATCCAGCATATCCAGCAGCGAGATACAGTTCTGCACGCTATCCGTGGCGGGGTTGATGCCGATCACCGCATCACCGCTGCCGTAAAGCAGCCCGTCCAGCGTGGCGGCGGCAATGCCGCGCACGTCATCGGTCGGGTGATTGGGTTGCAGGCGGGAGGATAACCGCCCTGGCAGCCCTATTGTGTTGCGGAATTTCTTCACCACCGAGCATTTACGCGCGACCGAGATAAGGTCCTGATTGCGCATCAGCTTACTCACCGCCGCCACCATCTCCGGCGTCAGCCCCGGCGCCAGCTTCGTCAGCGTGGCCGTGTCGGCCTCGTAAGAGAGCAGCCAGTCCCGCAGCCCGCCAACGGTGAGGTGCGAGACCGGCTTGAACGCCTCGGCGTCATGCCGGTCGAAGATCAGCCGCGTCACCTCATCCGTCTCATACGGAATCAGCGGCTCCTCCAGAAACACCGTCAGCGGCACGTCCGCCAGCGCCGCCCGCGCGGCCACGCGCTGCGCGTCGCTCACGGCCGCCAACCCGGCCAGCTCGTCACCCGAGCGCCGTGCCGAGGCGCAGGCCAGCAGCATTTTCAGATCATCAAAACGGTATGTTTCACCACGGAAACTATGCGCATAATTCATGTCCCATGAAACCACGGAGCTTTATTCCCGCGCAATACAAATTCGCAGCAAGAAGTCCATGTCCCGCATTCGACACACCGCCCCGCATTATTTAGAAACAAGGCATTCCACCATCCGCACCGGGGCTCCCATGAGTATTTTCAGCAATGCGCGTCTCATCCTGCCTGAAGCCGTGCTGCATGGCGGCCTGGCCATCGAGCATGGCCGCATCACTGGCATCGGCGAGGTCACCGGCGGGGTAGATTGCGAGGGCGATTTCCTACTCCCCGGCCTCATCGACCTGCATACCGATAATCTGGAGCGCCAGGTGCTCCCCCGCAACAACGCTCGTTGGCCCTCGCGCTCGGCCCTGGCGGCGCACGATTCGCAATGTGTGGCCGCCGGCATCACCACGGTGTTCGACGCGCTGTGTCTCGGCGATGTCGGCTTCGAGGCCGCGCGCAACGACACCTTTCTCGCCGGGCTGGAGGATCTGCGCGCCCTCTCCCGCCTCGGCGCGCTGAAGGCCGAGCATGTCCTGCACCTGCGCTGCGAACTGCCCGCGGCGGAGATGCCGCGCATGCTGGAGGAGGTTATCGGCGACCCGCTGGTGCGGCTGCTTTCCATCATGGACCACACCCCCGGCCTGGGCCAGTACGCCGATGCCGGCCGCTACCGCGCCCTGCGCGCGGCGGAGGGTTACTCCGCCACTGAAATTGATGCCGTTTTCACCGCCCAACTGGAAAGCCACCACAAATACGCCGCCGCCAACCGCGCGCTGGTGCTGGCCCTGGCGGCGGCGCAGGGCCTGCCCGTGGCCTCGCATGATGACCGCACCAGCGCCGAAATCACCCGCAACGCGGCGGATGGCATCGGTATCGCCGAATTCCCCGTCTCCATGGAGGCCGCCCGCGCCGCCCGCCATGCCAACATGCAGATCATCGCCGGAGCGCCGAATATCGTGCGCGGCGGCTCGCATTCCGGCAATGTCGCGGTGCTGGATTTGGTACGGGAAGGGCTGGTGGACGCCCTGGCCTCCGATTACGTGCCCGCCTCGATGCTGGAAGCCGCCTTCATCGCCGCGGCGGAAGCCGCCCTGCCTTTGCACGCGGCTATCGCTCTCATCACCTCCGGCCCCGCCGAGATCGCCGGGCTGACAGATCGCGGCCAACTCACCCCCGGCCTGCGGGCAGATTTCATTCAGGTGCGGGTCTATGGCGGGCTGCCGGTGGTGCGCGGCGTCTGGCGCGCGGGCCAGCGCATTGGCTGAGCCCGCCCGCATTGCGCTGTATTACGCGCCGGAGACGGAGGACCCGCTCTGGGCACTGGGCAGCGCTTGGCTGGGGCGGGACGCCGAAACCGGCGCGGCCCTTCCGCAACCGGCGAACATATCGGCCCAAACCACCGACCCGCGCCGTTACGGCTTCCACGCCACACTGCGCGCCCCCATGGCGCTGCGCCATGGCCTTGACGCCTTCCTGGCCGATGCCGCCGCCCTCGCCGCCAGCCTCGCCCCATTTCCCCTGCCCGATCTGGCGGTCACCCGGCTCGGCGACTACCTCGCCCTCTGCCTCGCCACCCCCAGCCCCGAGATGGCCGCTCTTGAACGCGCCTGCGTCATTGGGCTGGACCGCCACCGTGTGCCGGAGGACGCAGCCACCCAGGCCAAGCGCGCCCAGGGCCGCCCCCCGCACCAGCTAGAAAATCTGGCCCGCTGGGGCTATCCAATGGTGCTGGAGGACTTCCTCTTCCACATGACACTCAGCAACGCTTTGCCCAATAACCCGCTCGCCCCCCTGGCCGAGGCGCATTTCGGCACCAGCCTGCGCGCCCCGCGCGTGGTGAAAAGCTTGGCGATATTCGTGGAACCGGAGCCCGGCGCCCCCTTCCGCCTTACGCGCCGCTTTGGACTTGGCTGCGCCGCCCCCGCCCATCCAGCTTCTGGCGTATAGCCTGCGCCAGCCCCAGCGCGGTAAACGGCTTGCCGAGGAACTCCCCGCCCTCCTCCAGCCGCCCCAGATTAAGGGCGCCACCAGACATATAGCCGGTGGTGAACAGCACCGGCACGCCCGGCCTGCGCTCAGCGAACAGCGCCGCCAGCTGCCGCCCACTCATTTTTCCGTTCAGCACCATATCCGTGAATAGCAAATCCACCGCCTGCGCCGATTCAATAACCGGCAGCGCATCGGCGGCATTCTCCGCCACAATCACGTTATAGCCGTAATCCCGCAGCACCTCGGCGGCAAAGAGCCGCACCACCTCCTCATCCTCCACCAGCAGCACGGTCTCACCCCGCCCCTGTCCATCCTCCGGCGCAAGGGAAGGTTCCGGCGGCGCTTCCGGCAGCACCTCCATGTGCAGGCGAGGCAGATACAGCCGCACCACCGTGCCACGCCCCGGCCCGCTATGAATTTGCGCATGCCCCTGAGACTGCCTGGTAAAGCCATAGACCTGCGCCAACCCCAACCCCGTGCCCAGCCCAGCCGGCTTGGTGGTGAAAAACGGCTCAAACACCCGCGCCATCACCTCCGGCACCATGCCCGTTCCGGTATCCGTCACCGCAATCAGCACATACTGCCCCGGCGCCACATCCGCCTCCCGTGCCGCCGAGGCATCATCCAGCGACACATTCCGCGTCTCCACGGTCAATTGCCCGCCATCCGGCATCGCATCCCGCGCATTCACCGCCAGATTGAGAATGGCGCTCTCCAGCTGGTGTCCATCCGCCATCACCCGCCAAAGCCCCGGCGCACAGATCATATGCAGAGCGATATGCTCGCCCAGCACCCGCTCCAGCATCTCGGACATCCCGGCCACCAGCCTATTGGGGTCAATCGGCTCCGGCGCCAGCGGCTGGCAGCGGGCGAAGGCAAGCAGCCGCTGCGTCAACGCCGCGGCCCGGTGCCCGCCCGCCATTGCCGTATCGATCCGCCGTCGCACTTTCGCATCCGCCCCGTCCAGGTCCCGCTGCAGCAGTTCCAGGCTGCCCATGATTACCGTGAGCAGGTTATTGAAATCATGCGCGATGCCGCCTGTAAGCTGGCCGATGGTCTCCATCTTCTGGCTCTGGCTCAGCTGCGCCTCGCGCGCCTTGTCTTCCGTTACATCCCGGCCGATGGCGAAATGCTGCCCTGTCTCCGGCAACCTCACCATACGCCATGCCACCCAGGCATAGGCACCGCCGTCCGCCCGCCGCAGCCGCGTCTCCACTTGCCTTGGCTCCGCCGAGGCCGAAGCCAGCGCCGCGCGCAGAACATGCACATCCTGTGGATGCACGACGTCGAGCAGGTTCATGCCGCCATCCAGCGCCACCGGCCTTCCGGTAATCTGCGTCCAAGCCGGATTCAGGCTGCGCAGCCCGCCTTTCGCATCCACCAGCGCCAGAATATCCGCCGAAAACCTGAAGATACGATTGACTTCGTCCTGCGTCTCCAGCAGCCGCGCAAACCGCACCTGGTAGCCGCGTATCACCACCCAGGCCATGATGAACATGACCAGCAGGGAAAGCAGCGCCACCACCTGAAATGCCTGTTCGCTGCCCGGCCAAGTACCGCACCACAAAGCCAGCCCGGACACACCCGCCAGCAGGGCAAGTCCGCCGAGCATAAACAGCCTCGCGGCCATGGTCTGCGGCCTGGTTGCAGCCAACATCATCTCATGCCTTTACCCATCATATCTTC
>JAQUAC010000215.1 GCA_028687415.1 Acidocella sp.
CGCTGTGAAGAACCCACCGGTGGAAATGTATTTTGTCTACCCGGAAGAGCTTCGAAACTCCAAGCGCGTGTCCGTTTTTCGCGATTTTCTTGTAACATCTATTGCAGAACGCAATGGGGTAAGGGGTTGAATTCATGGTGTTTTCTCCGAAAACCCCGGCGGCTGGAACGTGCCGCTACACAAAATCAACCGAATTATGATTTTAATACTTAAAAAATCTTTTTTGTGGCTTATATACAACATATCCGGTGCGAGCCGGATATGGGACTTCGGTCCCAACGTCTCCCAGACGTGAAGCCTCCCTGTTGACTTGACCCGCTGGCTGCATAGCCGGCGGGTTTTTTTTGTTGCGCTATTTGCACCACCCGGCGCTTTCACCCTATGTTTGCAGAAAGATATTAAGGGAGCCGCCATGACCGACGTTTTCATCCTCTCCGGCCAACGCACCGCCATCGGTGATTACGGCAAAGCCTTGAAGGATATTCCACCCACCAAACTCGGCGAAATTGCCATCCGCGCGGCCCTGGCCAAAAGCGGGGTAGACGCCGCCGAGATCCAGCATGTCGTCATGGGTAATGTCATCCATACCGAGCCGCGCGACGCTTATCTCTCCCGTGTCTCGGCGGTGGAGGCAGGCATTCCGGTGGAAACCCCGGCGCTGACCGTCAACCGCCTGTGCGGTTCCGGGTTGCAAGCCGTTATCTCCGCCGCGCAGAGCATCATGCTGGGCGATGCCAGCTTGGCCGTGGCGGGCGGCGCTGAATCCATGAGCCGGGGCGGCTACCTGCTCCCCACCGAGCGCTGGGGCGCCCGTCTGGGCGACAGTAAAGTGATCGACATGGTGGTCGGTGCACTGAACGACCCGTTCGGCAACGGCCATATGGGCATCACGGCGGAGAACGTCGCCGCGCGGTATAACGTCTCGCGCGAAATGCAGGACGCGTTCTCGGTGCAGTCGCACCACCGCGCCGCCGCAGCCATCGCCGCCGGGCATTTCAAGTCACAGATTACCCCGGTGGAGCTGCCGTCGCGCAAGGGCACGATCATCTTCGACACGGATGAGCATGTGCGCGCCGATGTCAGTCCCGAGGCCCTGGCCGCGCTGAGGCCCGCCTTCAAGAAAGACGGCACCGTGACCGCTGGCAATGCCTCCGGGCTGAATGACGGTGGCGCGGCGCTGGTGCTGGCCTCTGGCGCGGAAGTTTCCCGCCGAGGGGCCAAACCGCTGGCCCGCCTCGTTGCCTACGGCCATGCCGGCGTGGCACCTGAGGTTATGGGGCTAGGGCCCATCCCCGCCTCGCAGAAGGCGCTTGCCAAGGCTGGGCTGACGATTGCGGATATCGATGTCATCGAGTCCAACGAGGCCTTCGCCTCCCAAGCCTGTGCCGTGGCGCGGGACCTTGGCTTCGACCCCGCGAAGGTGAACCCTAATGGCGGTGCTGTGGCGCTTGGCCACCCGATCGGCGCTTCTGGCGCGGTTATCGCCATCAAGGCGATTTATGAGTTGCACCGCACCGGCGGGCGCTATGCGCTGGCCACCATGTGCATTGGCGGCGGTCAGGGCATCGCCGCCATCTTCGAGCGCGTGTGAGCGGCGGCAACGCATTTTGGCTACCAAGCACGGCGGGGATCATCCTCGCCGTGAAGGCCCAGCCCGGCGCGCGCCGCACGCAGATCGGCCCCGTGCTACCAGCCGCCGAAGCTCCAGGCTGGCCGCCCGCGCGGTTAAAGATATCCATCAATGCCCCACCGGAAGACGGTAAGGCCAACGACGCCATCATTTCTGCCCTGGCCAAATGGCTCGGAATCAAACCCAGCGCCATAACCCTCACCGCTGGCGGCTCCTCCCGCGACAAAAAACTCGCGATCATCGGGCCGGTGACTGTGCCTGAAGTTCCTTAACGCCTCCTTGGTCTTATGGCGCGACAGGCTCAACCACCGGCCTTGGGTGCCGGAGTTTTGTCGGGGTAGGTGCAGAAGGCGGCGCCGGGGCAGCGCCAGCATTCTGGGGTACGGGCTTTGCAGAGGTAACGCCCGTGCAGAATGAGCCAGAGATGCGCTGGCTTGAGCATGTCCTTGGGGATGCGCTTGAGGAGCGCGTCCTCCACGGCACGGGGGGTGGCGCCAGGGGCAATGCCGGTACGGTTGCCTATGCGGAAGATGTGGGTATCGACGGCCATGGTTGGTTGGCCGAAAACCTCGTTCAGCACCACGTTCGCGGTCTTGCGGCCCACACCGGGCAGGGCCTCAAGGTCGGCTCGCTCACTTGGCACCTCGCCGCCATGGCGCTCAATCAAGAGCTGCGCCAAGGCAGCGACGTTCTTGGCCTTAGCCTGCCACAACCCGATGGATTTGATACGCATGCCAATGCCCTCAGCCCCCAGCGCCACCATGGCGGCGGGGGTGGGAGCGTCAGCGAACAGGGTTTTGGTCACCTTGTTCACCGCCACGTCAGTGGTCTGCGCGGAAAGCACCACGGCGACGAGCAGTTGGAACGGCGTTTGATAATGCAGTTCTGTGCTCGGGTTGGCGTTGCCGCCGGAAATGGCTGTGAGAAAGGCGGGAATATCCGCCCGTTTCATAAGTTTTGGCATTTGCTCCTTGGCCGGGCTTGGGGGGCGCACGATCTATGCGGCATGGATGCAATCCCCGCCAGTGGCGGCAGACTGCTTTTTGAAGCGGTTCTGAGCCCGCACCGGAGCCTCTCCCATAACGCCATGTTCGGTGTGGTTGGCGTCATGGCGGGCGTATCCCTGTTCGTGACCACGCTCATGTACATGCTCGGCGCTTGGCCGGTAATCGGCTTCAACGGTGCGGAGATGGCCTTGGCCATATTCCTGTTTTGGCTCAATGCCCGCGCCGCCCGGGCGCGAGAAGTTATCCGCCTTGTGGGCGAAGTATTGGAGATCACCCGCATCAGCCCCGGAGGGCGGACGCAGGCCGTCATCCTCTCCCCCTCCTGGGCCCGCGCCGAGTTGGAGGAACGCCCTGGACGGGCGCCGCGCCTGCTGCTCGTCGCCCATAGCACAAGTGAGGAAATCGGCAGCCAGCTCGGCGAAACCCAGAAACGCGACCTCGCCGCCGCCATCAACCGCGCCCTAACCCGCTGGCGCAGCCCGCCCCAGTAGCGGCATACTGGCGGAAACATCCTAAGCTTCCGCCAGTATGCCGCTACTTGGTGCCGAACAGGCGGTCGCCAGCATCGCCCAGGCCAGGACGGATGTAGGCGTGGTCGTCGAGTTGGCGGTCCAAGGCGGCGGTGAAGATGGGCACATCCGCATGAGCGGCGGTGAAGGTTGCGACACCTTCGGGGGCGGCGAGCAAGCAGACAAATTTGATGTTTTTTGCCCCGGCAATCTTGAGCTTCTGCACGGCCGCAACAGCGGAATGGCCAGTGGCGAGCATGGGGTCCACCACGACGCAGAGGCGCTCCTCCATGTCATCTGGCACCTTGAAATAATACTCCACCGGCTCGTGGGTCTTCGGGTCTCGGTAGAGGCCGACATGGCCGATGCGGGCCGAGGGCACGAGGTCGAGAATACCGTCCAGAATGCCAGCCCCGGCGCGCAGGATGGAAATGAAGCAGAGTTTTTTGCCCTGCACCTGCACGGCCTGCATCTCTTCCAGCGGGGTTTCAATGGTGATCGGCTCCAGGGGCAGGTCGCGCAGCACCTCGTAACCCAGCAGGAGCGAGATTTCCCGCGCCAGGCGGCGGAACTCCCCGGTAGTGGTTTCTTTTTTGCGCAGCAAGGTAAGCTTATGCTGCACCAGCGGGTGGTCGATGATCGTCAGCATTTTTTACTCCCCGGCTTTCGGCAAGCGTATCACAAAACGCGCGCCGATGATCCTGCCTTCGTCATCACGCCGATTTTCGGCCGAGATACGACCCTGATGCGCCTCAACGATCTGGCGCGAGATGGAGAGGCCCAAGCCGGAATGGCTACCAAACGTCTCGGTCTGTGGACGCTCTGAGTAGAAGCGGTCAAAAATGCTATCCAACTTGCCATCGGGAATGCCGGGGCCTTCATCCTCCACCGCCAACTCGACCATACCGCCCGTCTCCCGGCCACGCAGGAAAATTTTGGCGTTGGCGGGGCTGAAGGAGATGGCGTTACCGATGAGGTTTCGTAACACCTGCACCAACCGCGCCTCAGACCCACGGACGAACAGCCCGGTAGCGGGCGAGTCCAGCACCATGAAGGGGCTGTTCTCCTTGCGCGTCGCATCGTGGATTTCCGCCAACGTGGCAAGCATGCGGGCCATGTCCACGATCTCGTATTTGCTGCGGGAGAGTTCGGAATCCAGCCGCGAGCTGTCGGAAATATCCGTAATCAGCCGGTCCAGCCGCCCTACATCCTGCGTCACAATCGCCAGCAACCGCGAGGCCCGCGCCGGGTCCTCCACGCGCGCGAGCGTTTCCACCGCCGAGCGGATGGACGAGAGCGGGTTCTTGATCTCATGCGCCACATCGGCCGCGAATTTCTCAATCGCATCCATCCGCGACCAGAGAGCCTGCGAGGTGCCCTCCAGCGTGCGCGCCAGCGTGCCAATCTCGTCATCGCGGGTGGTGATGGGCTTGGGCAAAGCCTGCGCCCCGGCCCGCCCTTCGCGCATCCGTTC
>JAQUAC010000216.1 GCA_028687415.1 Acidocella sp.
CGCCCGAACATGACCGTGGCGCTGGATGAAGAGAAAGCGGCTTCGGTGCTGAAATTACTCGACGTGCTGGAAGATGATGACGACGTCCAGAACGTCTACGCGAATTTCGAAATCTCCGAAGACGTGATGCAGAAACTTTCCGCCTAATGAACGCGCGCAAGCCGGTACGCCTGCTCGGCATAGACCCCGGCCTGCGTTTTACCGGCTGGGGCGTGCTGGAGGCGGAAGGCAACCATCTGCGCCATGTGGCGGATGGCGTCATCGCCACGGACGGCACCGAGAACGTGCCGCTACGGCTGAAGGCGTTGGACGACGCACTGGCCGAGCTCCTGGCCCGCTACGCCCCGGCGGAAGCGGCCGTGGAAGAGACCTACGTGAACCGCAACGCCACCGCCACGCTGAAGCTGGGCTATGCGAGAGGCGTGGCGCTACTGGCCCCGGCGCGGATGGGGATTCCGGTATTCGAATATGGGGCAAAGACCGTGAAAATGGCTGTTGTGGGCACTGGCGGGGCGGATAAGGACCAGGTGGGGCTAATGGTGCGCCGCCTGCTGCCCGCCGCCACGCTGAAGCGGGCGGATGCGGCGGACGCGCTGGCAGTGGCCATCTGCCACGCCCACCACCGCGCCACGGCGGGCTGCTGGAAGCTCCCGGCATGATCGCGCGGCTGCGGGGCATTGCCGACTCCATTGAGGACGGGCGCTGCGTCATGGACGTGAATGGGGTGGGCTATCTGGTGTTCTGCTCCGCCCGCACGCTGGGCGCGCTGCCGGATAAGGGCATCACCACGCTGCTCATTGAGACGCAGGTGCGGGAGGACGCGATCTCGCTCTACGGTTTCGCTACGCCGACGGAGCGGGAGTGGTTCCGGCTGCTGACCACCGTGCAGGGTGTGGGAGCCAAGGTGGCATTGGGCATTCTCTCGGCGCTGTCACCGGACCAGATTATCGCCGCCATCGCCACGGGGGATAAAGCCGGGCTTACCCGTGCCCCTGGCGTTGGGCCGAAGCTGGCGATTCGCATTCTCACTGAGTTGAAAGAAAAGGCCGGAAACATGCCCGGCGGTGGCGCGGCACCTCTGCCCGCCTTCACCGCCCCCCGGGGGCATGCGGCCGATGCGCTCTCGGCGCTCACCAATCTCGGCTATCGTCGCCCGGAGGCCGAGGCCGTACTGGCACGCGCCCTGGATGAGTACGGGCAAGATGCGCCGCTGGATGTGCTGATTCGCGCCGGGCTGAAGGCGTTGGCGAAATGAGTGACGACCGCATCACCTCCGGGGAACGCCAGAGTGACGACGCGGTGGAAATCTCCCTCCGCCCGCAGAGCCTGGACGATTTTACGGGGCAGAAAGCCAGCCGTGAGAATTTGAAAATCTTCGTCGCCGCCGCTAAGTCTCGCGGCGAAGCCCTTGATCATGTGCTTCTTCATGGCCCGCCGGGGCTGGGCAAGACCACGCTGGCGCAGATCGTTTCGCGCGAGATGGGCGTGGGATTTAAGGGAACGTCTGGTCCGGTAATCCAGAAATCCGGCGACCTCGCGGCCATCCTCACCAACCTGCAGCCGCATGATGTGCTGTTCATCGACGAGATCCACCGTCTGCAACCGGCCATCGAGGAAATTCTCTACCCGGCGATGGAGGATTTCCAGCTCGACCTCATTATCGGCGAGGGGCCGGGGGCGCGCACGGTGCGCATCGACCTGCCGCCCTTTACTTTGGTGGGGGCTACCACCCGCGCCGGGCTGCTGGCCACGCCGCTGCGCGACCGCTTCGGCATTCCCCTGCGTTTGGTGTTTTACACGCCGGAGGAACTTACCGGCATTGTCATCCGTCTGGCGCAGAAACTGGGTATGAATCTGAGCCATGAAGGGGCGGAGGAGATCGCCAGACGTTCGCGCGGCACGCCCCGCGTGGCCGGGCGCCTTACTCGGCGCGTGCGCGATTTTGCCCTGGGCGGCGCGGAGATTACCCGCGCCATGGCCGATTCCGCGCTCAACCGGCTGGATGTGGACCAGAAGGGGCTGGATGCGATGGATATACGTTACCTGAAGCGGCTGGCCGAGCACCATGGCGGCGGCCCGGTGGGGGTGGAGACGCTGGCGGCGGCCCTAGCCGAAGCGCGGGACACGCTGGAGGATGTTGTGGAGCCGTATCTCATCCAGGAAGGGCTTTTGCTGCGGACTTCGCGCGGGCGCATGCTGGGTGAGCCGGGCTGGCGGCATCTGGGCCTCACCCCGCCGCAAACCAGGCCGGAGCAGCCGGATTTGCTGAGCGAGTAGAGGCCGCGCCACAGAATTGCCCACATCCTCCCGGAGTTTAGGCCCAAGCGGAGCTGAAGATTTGATCTACCGTTACCACACGCGCATCTATTATCAGGACACCGATGCCGGCGGCATTGTGTACCATGCCAATTATCTAGCCATAGCCGAACGCGCCCGCACCGAGGCCCTGCGCGAAATGGGCGCGCCTCATGCGGAAATGGTGGAAAAATATGGCGTAATGTTTGTGGTGCATCGCGTCAATTTGCATTATCAGCGCCCCGCGAGACTGGACGAGGTAGTGAGCGTGGAGACGGAGTTTATGGAAATTGGCGGGGCGAGTGTTGCGCTTCGTCAAAAATTCCTGCGAGACAGCGACTCGCTCGCCGTGCTTGAGCTGGCTCTGGGATGCGCGCGGCTTGCTGATGGCAGGGCTACGCGCATTCCGCGCGACTGGGCCTTGCGCCTGAAAATTTAACTGGGGAAAGACATTGGACCAAACGGTAACTTCGGCGGCCATGGCCGCGCCTTCGGCGAATCTCTCGCTGCTCGGCCTGTTCCTGCAAGCTGATATCGTCGTCAAGCTGGTCATGCTGATCCTGCTGTTCGCCAGCGTCTGGGTCTGGACGATCATCATTGAGAAGGTGATGACGTTGCGCCGCGTGAACCGTGAGGCGAATGTGTTCGAGGATAGCTTCTGGTCCGGCGGCAGCCTGGACGAGCTGTATGAGCGCGAAGGCACGGACCCCAGCAACCCCATGGCCGCCGTGTTCGGCGCCGCGATGAGCGAGTGGAAGCGCACCGCGCGCATCGCCGGCACCGAGATAGGCAAGACCGGCGTGAAGGAACGCGTGGACCGCGCCATGAACGTGACTATCATGCGTGAGATGGACCGGCTGGAGCGTTTCATGATCTTCCTCGCCTCCGTCGGTGCCACGGCGCCGTTTATCGGCCTCTTCGGCACGGTATGGGGTATTATGCACTCCTTCTCCGCCATCGCCGCCATGCATAATACCGACCTTGCGGTGGTTGCCCCGGGTATCGCGGAAGCTCTGTTCGCCACGGCCATCGGCCTTGTCGCCGCCATTCCCGCCGTGCTGGCCTATAACAAACTTTCCAACGACCTCTCGCGTTTCGCCGGGCGGCTGGAGGGTTTTGGTTCGGAATTCTCCGCCATTCTGTCGCGCCAGACTGAGGAGCATAAGTAAATGGCCGGCGGGATGATCGGGCCGGGGAGCGGCAAGAAGCGCTACCGCCCCATGGCGGAGATCAACGTCACCCCGCTGGTGGACGTGATGCTGGTGCTGCTGATCATCTTCATGGTTACGGCCCCGATGATCACCTCCTCGGTGAATGTTAACCTGCCGCAGGCCAATGCGCATCCGACGCCCAACAACAATAAGCCGATCACCATCAGCGTGAACGCGCAGGATCAGATCTACCTGAACAACACTCAGGTGGAACTTTCCAATCTCGTCTCCACCTTGCAGCAGGCGTCGCAGAATGACCCCACCCAGGCCGTGCTGATCCGTGGCGACAAGGACGTGAACTATGGCGATATGCTGCAGGTGTTGGCGACGATCACGCAAGGCGGCTTCACGAAAGTGTCGCTGCTGACGCAGCAACCAACCCCCGGCAAGTAAGCCGGGGCGGGGGAGTAAAATTTTGGATCGGGATCTGCGCCGCAGCGCATATGTTTCCTTGTTTTTGCATGCGGCCATCATCGTCGCGGCGATCGTGACGCTGCCGCTGCAGCCGCTCAACCAGTCGGCGGATGTGAGCGTGGATGTGGACCTTGTCGGGCCCTCCGCGCCGCAGCAGGCTATGAACACCGGCAAGGTTCCGGCGCCTTCAGACACGCCTACCGTGCATCCCGGCCCGCTCGCTGTGAACCAGCCCAAGCCGCAGCCCATCGAGGCGCCTCCGCCGCCGCCTCCTCCGCCGCCGCCGGCACCGGAGCAGAAGCCAACCTCCGCGCCGCCCACACCCGCGCCGCCCCCGCCGCCGCCTACCCCGGCGCCGACGAGTGAGCCGACGCCTCCACCACCGCCCCCGCAGCCGCCACAGAAGCAGACCAGCACGGTGACGCCGCCTAAGGTGAAGCAGCCGCCGACGGAGAAACCTCCGGCCCCGGCGCAGAGCCCGACGCATCAGCAGCACGAGGTGAAAACCCCGGCGCCGCTGAGCCAGAACGTGCTCAACACGCTGATGAAGCTTCAGGCCCTGCAAAAGCAGGTGCAGCCGCCAACGCACACGTACAACCCTGACCAGGGTGGTGCCCCCAATGGCGGCGGCAGCCCAAACAGCACGGCCAATTCCGGGCTCTCCGGAGCAGATAAGTCAGCCATCGGCAGCC
>JAQUAC010000006.1 GCA_028687415.1 Acidocella sp.
GTCGCCATCGACCTTGATCTTGACGGCAACGCGCAGGGGGGCCTGGGTGAAGCCGTTGTCATCGACGAAATCTTCGGCCTCGTAGATGCCGTCGGGGATCGCGCGGATGGCTTCCCGCGCCAGTCGTTCCGAATAGTCCTGCAGTTCCGACGCGCCGGCAAGAACCGTCTCTTCACCGAACCGTTCGAGCATTTCGATGAAGCGCCCTTCGCCGGTGCGGTTGGCGGCGAACTGCGCGTAGATGTCGCCCATCACCTCATTGGGCGAGCGGACGTTGATGCGGATGAACTGCTCGAGCAGACCGTCTCCGAGATCCCTGTGGACGTTGAAGCGGGTCAGCGGAATCCGAAGCCCTTCGGAATAGACATCGGTCGCGCCCGCATTCGGGCCGGCCGCGCCGCCGCCGGTATCGATATGATGTCCCAGAGAGGCGCTGAACGCGACCAGCTTGTCGCGGTAGAAGACGGGGGTGAACAGGATGATGTCGTTGAGGTGCTGCGCCCCGCTATAGGGGTCGTTGGTGATCAGCCCCTCATCGGGCTGGATGGTCGAGAGATCGAACTTCTTGGCAAAGGCCTCGAAGACCTTGCCGAAGGAGTTCATGTGGATCGGACAGAACTGCGCCTGGGCGATGATCCTGCCATCGCGGTCGAGAAATGACGTCGAGCAGTCCCGCGCCTCGCGGATGATCGTCGAATAGGCGGAACGCACGAGCTTTTCGCCCATCTCCTGCGCAATTCCGTACAATCCGTTGCTGATGATGTTGAAGGTCGCGGCGTTGAGTTTGTCGGACATTTCTTATGCCTCGCTTGTCAGGATAAGGGCGCCGGTATGGTCGACCGTGGCGGTCCAACCCGGCGGAACCAGCGTCGTGGCCGTCGGTTCTTCGATGACGGCAGCGCCTGTGATCGCAGTCCCGGGCGCCAGATCCGCGCGCCAGAAGTATTCGCAAGCCACTGCCGATCCGGCGAACCGGATTTCCCCGCTAACGGTCGGCTGAGGGTCCGTGGTCGCGGCGGTCGGGCGGGTGAGCGAAGACATGACGTCGCTGTCCGTGGCCACCGATGCCGTCAGCCTGAACGTCACGATCTCGACGTCACCCATGGAGGCAACAGCACCATAGCGCGTTTCATGGGTCGCTTTGAAAAGCTCGAGAACGTAGGATTTGCCTTCGCGCTCCAGCCGGTCGAGATCGACAGTCGAGAGCAATTCATAGCCCTGGCCCACGAAGCGCATTTCAAGCTCATGCTCGAAGACGATCTCTTGGGGCTTGCGGCCGAACGCTGCAAATTCGGCCTCGGCCTGCTGCCGGATGCGCCCGAAGGTCTCGCGGATGTCGCCGGCGACACTGTCCATGACGCGCATCAGGTTCGTTTCGCGGTAGATGCGCTTGAGGTCGGCCACCAGAAGCCCTAGCGCCGAGAAGAGGCCCGGATAGGGCGGCACCACGACCCGGCTGGCCTTGAGCTCATTGGCGGCGAGCGCCCCGATCATCGGCCCCATGCCGCCATAGGCGTAGATCGCATAGCCCTTCGGGTCATGCCCACGTTGCACCGACACCAGCCGAATGCCCTGGCTGACATGGGCGACGCTGATGTCGATCATCGCCTGTGCCATGGCCGCAGCCGCCTCGCCCCGCTCGGCGCCAAGCTTCTGCAAGGCCGCAGTGGCGCGGTCGGGATGAAGCGTCATGCGGCCGCCGAGAAATCGTTCGGGGCGGATCCAGCCCAGTTCGACCAGGGCGTCGGTCAACGCCGGAACCTCGCCGCCATGGCCGTAGCAGGCCGGGCCGGGGCGCGCGCCCGCCGAACGCGGGCCAACCTGCAGCATGCCGCCGGCATCGATCCAGCCGAGGCTGCCGCCACCTGCACCGATATTGGCGATGTCGATGCTCGGAAGTCCGACAGGCAGGCCGTCCACCTCGGTTTCCGAGGTGATCCCGGGTGCGCTGCCCGCGATCAGGCAGATGTCGGCGCTTGTGCCACCGACGTCGAGCGTGATGACATCCTTGTCCCCGATCGCCTCCGCCATCCGGCCAGCGCCGATGACACCAGCCGCGGGGCCGGAATTGAGCATCTCCACCCCGCGCGCATGCGAGCCGGTGCTTGGCAGGACCCCGCCCGACGATTGCATGACGAAAAGATTGCTACTGGGCGCGCCCGCCTCGAGATGTTTCTCGAGGCGTTGGAGATAGCGCCCGACCAGCGGCACGAGATAGGCCGCCATCGCGGTGGTCGAGGCGCGTTCGTATTCGCGGAAGGTGGGCAGCACGTCCGAGGAAAGCACGACAGGCAGGTCCGGCATCCGCTCGGCGATGATCTCGCGAATACGCTGCTCGTGCTCGGGGTTGCGATAGGCGTGAAGCAGGCAGACGGCCAGTGCCTCCGGCTTTTCCTTTTCAAGCAGCATATCCAGCGTGGCGACAAGGGCGCTCTCGTCGAGCGGCGTGATGGTTCGGCCATGCGCGTCGATACGCTCGTCGGCCTCGATGCTAAGGTTGAGCGGAACGAGCGGTTCGGACTTGTGGCAGGCAATGGCGTAGACATTGGGCCGCAATTGCCGTTGCAGCAGCAGGATGTCCTTGAAGCCGGCGGTCGTCAGCAATGCGGTCTTGCAGCCCTTTCTTTCGATTACCGCATTCGTCGCGACGGTCGAGCCGTGAAACAGCTGCTCCAGCCCGGACAGATCGCCTCCCAGCGTCGAGTTCAGACCGTCGAGCACGCCGATGGATGCGTCATGCGGCGTGGAGGGAACCTTGTGGCTATGTACCACACCATCTTCGATCCAGATGAGGTCCGTGAACGTGCCACCAACCTCGATTGCCATTTTTACCATGTTTTCCGTCCTGTATATCGTGCTGTTGGCCGAAATCCGTTGTGCTTTGACGCGACAGGTCGCGCCCTGCGCGCGCCTCGCACGCCGATGGTTGATCAATGATCGGAATGTTTCGCACCGACCGGGCACAGCACCGAGAGACGGTGAGGCCTGCCTTGTCGGATTGCAGCGGTACCCTGTCGAGCCTCTTCCCGATCGCTGTTACGAGAAGATTATTGGTTAATTGAATTAATGCAAGGTAATAAAATTGACCATATTCGTCAGTTAAATTCACATATCTTTTCTGCGCGATCACCGCCGATTACCGCATGGAGCGTCACACGGTCTTCTCAAATCCCCTTGTCCTGTCCTTCATCTTTCCTGTCGCCCCACGACCCGGAAGGTGGACAGGATGGCACGCAGACCCGACAGGATCAGGATCGAGGTGTTCGGCCCCACCGAGGCAGCGGAAAGGCCCGGGAAGCATTCCGCCCGCCCGATGACGCCATTCGCCCCCTCGGCCGCCTGATCGGCCGGCAGATGGCTCGCGAGCAATTCGAGTGCGCCCGTGCGCTGGAGCGGAAACAGGCCCGTCAGAACCGATCTGGGCCTATACGATAGCTTCCCCTGCCCGGTTGCCCCCCGTCGGCGAAAGCCCCTTCGCTGGACTGTCATGTATTTTTCTTGTGACCATTATGGTCCCGTGATATAAGGTCAGTCAATGAGGATCATCGATCGTCGCACGCTGAGAAAGTTCGTCGATAGTGTGGCGGGCCAGAAGGATCAGCCGGCCGTGAAAGCGGCGCTGGACGCTTGGCTCGCCGAAGTCGGCAGGGCTGGCTGGACGAGTACCGCCGATGTGAAGCGGCTTTACGCCACGGCCAGCATCGTCAGCGCCGAGCGGATCGTCTTCAACATCAGAGGCAACGCCTATCGCCTGGTTGTAACGGTCGATTTCGAGAAAAGCATCGTCTGGATCAAATGGATCGGCACGCACAAAGCCTATGACAGGATCGACGTGACAGAGGTGGAACATGACGGCTGACCTGAAGCCCATCCGCAACGAGGCGGACTACGATGCAGCGCTGGAAGAAGTTGGGCGTTTGTGGGGGGCCAAAAGCGGCACGCCGGACGGCGACCGGCTCGACGTGCTGGCGACGCTGATCGACGCCTATGAGGCCAAGCATCATCCGATCGATCCGCCCGATCCGGTCGAGGCCATCCGCTTCCGCATGGAACAGCAGGGCCTGACCCGCAAGGATCTAGAGCCGATGATCGGCCCGCGTAACCGGGTGGCGGACGTGCTGAACCGTAAGCGCGGCCTGTCGATCGACATGATCCGCCAGTTGCATGACGGCCTCGGCATCTCGGCCGAGGTGCTGATCCGGCCGAGTCGGATGGACAAGGTCGCCTGATAAGGAACATCGCATGACCCGCGTCGCCCTGTATGCCCGCTACTCGGTCCGACAACCAGCGAGACGCCTCGATCGAGGATCAGTTCCGCATCTGCCGCGAACAGGCGAAACGCGAGAAATGGAAAGTCGTCGGCGCTTACAAAGACACGGGCATTTCGGGTGCATCAATGATCCTGCGTCCCGGTATCCAGGCCCTGTTGCAGGATGCCCAGGCCGGACGGTTCGACATTGTTCTGGCCGAGGCGCTGGATCGCATCTCGCGCGACCATGCCGATGTCGCCACCCTGTTCAAGTACCTGAAATTCGCTGGTGTTCCGATCGTCACCCTGGCCGAAGGTGAAATCAGCGAACTGCATGTCGGCCTCAAGGGGACGATGAACGCCCTGTTCCTCAAAGACCTCGCCGCCAAGACCCATCGGGGCCTCCGCGGCCGGGTCGAAGACGGCAAATCTGGCGGTGAGCTCTGCTATGGCTATCGCGTCGTCCGACAGTTCGACGCCAAAGGCGAACATATCCGGGGCGATCGCGAAATCGACGCGCATCAGACGGAGATCATCCGCCGCATCTTCCGCGACTTCGCCGCCGGCATTGGCCCGCGCGCTATCGCCAAAACTTTGAACGACCAGGGCGTCGCCGGCCCCGAAGGTAAGCTATGGAGTGACACCACCATCCGTGGCCATGTGAAGCGCGGCACCGGAAGCATCAAAAACGAACTCTATATTGGCCGCCTGGTCTGGAACCGGCAGCGTTACGTCAAAGATCCGTCCACCGGCAAGCGCATTTCACGCCTCAACCCGGAATCAGAATGGGTCATCACAGACGTGCCCGAACTGCGGATCGTCGATGACGCGCTATGGCAGGCGACAAAGGCCCGACAGAGCGTCATTGCCGAGAAATACGTCAACGTCACCGAGGCCGTGCGCGCCCACCACAAGCGCAACCGGCTCAACGGCACGCGCCGACCGAAATCCCTGCTCTCGGGCCTGTTGTTCTGCGGCCTGTGCGGCGGTCCCTATACGCTGCGGGGTTCAGACCGCTTTACGTGCTCAAGCTATGTCACCAATGGTTCCTGCACCAACAGCCGCCTTCATCTGCGAGATCATCGACGCGTCCATCCCGCCATACTTCGCCCGCCATTTGTAAAATGACGCATTGCTCATGCCATGCTTGCGGCAAAGCTTCGAAACCGGTACGCCCCCTCAGCCTGGCGCAAAATCGCAAGTATCTGGGGTTAGCTATATTTCGACAGTTTCATGCAAATCTCCTCGTGCAGTGTGCCGAGAAAATTCTACTTATCAATCCTCTTAGTTTCAGGGGGATTACCCCGCCCGCATAACCCGTTCTGCGGCGCCTCTGCGCGTGCTGTGCAGTGAAGCGGATTAAGCCAGTATGCTGTGTAACACTGGCGGTTGACTCCGAAGGCTCAGCTAGCCGTGCTGGGAATGCCGCTCATACCAGCAGGTGCCGGGCGATGATATTGCGCTGCACCTCGGACGAGCCTTCATAAATCCGCATGATGCGCAAATCGCGCACATGGCGCTCCAGCGGCATGTCGCGGGTGAAGCCATAGCCGCCATGAATCTGCAAGGCGAGGTCAGCCACTTTCCCGGCAGCTTCAGAGGCGAAGAGTTTTGCCATGGAGGCTTCAAGCGAGAAGCGCATGCCCTGGGCGCGCTTGGCGGCGGCATCCTGAGTCAGCAGCCGGGCGGCCTGCAACTGTGTGGCCATGTCCGCCAGCATCCACTGGATGCCCTGATACTCGCCCAAAGCCTGCCCGCCGATCTGGCGCTGGCGGACCCAGCCCAGCGCCGCGTCTAGCGCCGCCTGGGCAATGCCGAGGCACATGCTGGCCACCTCGACCCGCCCGTTATCCAGCACCTTCATGGCCGTGCGGAAGCCGCTGCCCTCCGTGCCGATCCGGTTCTCCGCCGGGATCTCGCAATCAAAGGACAGCTCGAACACATGGCCCCCCTTTAGCCCCATGGTCTTCTCCGGCAGCCCGGCCACAAGGCCGGGGGTGTTCTTATCCACCACAAAGGCGCTGATGCCCTTATGTGCGGCGGCAGGGTCGGTGATGGCAAACACGGTGATGAAATCCGCCATTGCGCCGTTCGAGATGAAATGTTTCACGCCGCTGAGGCGGTAGCCGTTGGCGGTGCGCTTCGCGGCACAGCGCATGTCGGCGGGGTTGGAGCCCGCGCGCGGCTCGGTTAGGGCAAAGGCGCCCAGGGTTTCGCCGGAAGCAGCGGCAGGCAGATAGCGCGCGCGTAAGGGATCATCCCCGCCGATGAGTATGGCATCCGTGGCCAGGAAATGCGCGGTGAGGGCCGAGGCAGTGGCGCCACAGGCCCCGGCAATGGCCTCCACGCAGGCTGCCAGCGCCATGGCGGAGAGGCCCGGGCCGCCCCAGCGCTCCGGCAGGTTCATGCCTAGCGCGCCGAGCCCGGCCAGTGCCTGCAGTTGGGCAGCGGGGAAGCTGGCGGTTTCATCGGTCTCCGCCGCAGCCGGGGCCAGGGTGTTTGCCGCAAGGCGGCGGATGGTCTCTATCGCGGCGTGGTCGGTCTCGCTCAGGCCGGGGGGCAAGGCTTGGGTCATGGGCATGTGGCTCCGATAATGGTTCCGGCAGAGGCAAGGGCGTTGATTTCGGTGTCGCCCAAATTCAGCCAGCGCCGCAGAATATCCGCGCCGTCCTGCCCTAAAGCTGGGGCCGGGCGCTGCTGGCCGCGTGGCAAGCCGCTGAAATGCACGGGCTGTTCCAGCGTGCGGATGGTGCCCAGGCTCGGATGCTGGATTTCCGGCAGAAGGCCGCGCGCGGCAACTTGTGCCCCCTCGAAAACCTCGCTGGCTTCCGCGATGCGCGAGGCGGGAATCCCCTCAGCCGCAAGCAGCTCCGCTGCCTGGGTGACAGAGCAGCTGGTAAGCCAAGCCTCAATGGCTTCGCGTAGGGCAGGTTCGTGTTCTGTGCGCAGTTCATCGGTGGCGAAACGCGGGTCGGCGGCGAAATCTGGCCTGCCCATGCAGACCGCCAGCCGGGCGAATTGCGGATTATTAAGCACGCAGATCACCAGAAAGCCGTCCTGCGCCCGGTAGATGCCAAAAGGCGTGGAGAGCGGGTGCCGGTTGCCGACCCTTGTGGGCGGGGTGTTCCCGAACATCCATTGCGCGATGGCGGTGGGCAGCAGCGCCACCAGGGAGTCGACCATGGCGATATCCAGTCGTCTGCCAATGCCGGTGCGCCCGCGCTCTACCAGGGCCGCCAGAATGGACCAGGAGGCGAAGAGACCCGCCGCGAGATCGCCCACCGACTCTCCCACCTTGGTCGGCGGGCCAGCAGCCTCGCCGGTCAGCGCCATTAGGCCGGACATGGCCTGCGCCACAAGGTCAAACGCCGGAAGCTCCGCCTGCGGGCCGTTCTGGCCGAAGCCGGAAATGCTGGCATAGATGAGCTTGGGGTTGGCGGCGGCCAGAGCTTCCGGCATCAGGCCGAGGCGCGCGGCGACACCGGGGCGGAAATTCTCCACCAGCACATCGGCCTGCAAGGCCAGACGGCGGGCGAGGTCCTGCCCACCCTGCTGCTTCATATCTATGGCCAGACCGAGCTTGTTGCGGTTGACCAGCTGGAACAGCGCGCTCTCCCCCGCGCGGAAGGGGCCGACATGGCGGTATTCATCGCCCTGCGGCGCCTCCACCTTCACAATTTCTGCGCCCAAATCCGCCAGTAGGGCGGTGCAGTACGGGCCGGATAGCACGCGGGTGAAATCAAGGATTCGGAGCCCGGATAAGGGACGATTTTGGCAAGGCGGCATGTTGACCTCCAGCATTCGCTTTCACTTATGCGCAAGCCGCACTATAGGTAAAATATCCATATCTGATTGTATCTATAGGCCATGGCTATATCTGTTTCCGCCCGGCATATCCGCGTGTTTCTGGCCGTGGCGGAAGCGGGCAGCACGGCGGCGGCGGCGCGGGCGCTGCATTTGTCGCAGCCCTCCGTCTCGGTGGCGGTGAAGGAGCTGGAAGACATTCTGGGCCGCGCTTTATTCCAGCGCATGGCGGCGAAAGGGCTGGTGCCCACTGAATTCGGCCTGCGCAAACTGGCGCAGGCAAGGCAGGTTGCAGCGCAACTGGCGGTGTTCCAGCTGCCCGAGGGGGCTGATGCGGCTGAACTGGCGGGTAATGTCGCTTTCGGCTATTTCACCACGTTGGGCCCGCAATATGTGCCCGCCATTCTGCGCCTCATGGCATTGCGCTATCCGCGCGTGACGGTCTCACTGGTGGAGGCGGATCTGGCGGAACTGAACCGGCTGTTGGAAGCGGGGCGGATTGAGCTGGCGTTGTCCTATGACGTGGAAATCGCGCCCCGTCTTGTCACGGAGACCGTCGCGGAACTCACCCCCTACGCCTTGCTACCGGAAGGGCACCCTCTGGCGCTGGCGGCGGCGGTGCCGGTGAGCGCGCTGGCGGCGGAACCGTTCATCCTGATTGACCTGCCGTTGAGCCGGGAATTCCTGCTCTCCGTGTTCCGCGCGGAGGGGGTTGAGGCGCGGATCGCATACCGCACCGCCTCGCTCGAGATGGCTTTGGGCATGGTCGCGAATGGGCTCGGCGTCTCGGTGCTGGTGACGAGGCAAGAAGGCGGGCTGGCCTATGATGGCCGGCAGGTGGCGCGGCGGCCGCTGCTGGGTTCCAAGGTCCGGCAAGGGGTGATTATGGTTCGGCCGGACTGGGCGGTGCCGACGCCCCCAGCGCAGGCCCTGGCCGCCTGCATCCGTGAGGTGGTGGCACAACGAGCTACGCCGCAGACGTCGCCATCGCAGCTATCGTAACATGCTGGAGCAGATTTGATTTTTGTCGACTACTGCCAGAGCAAGGCGAACAAGGGTCCGGAGCGATTTTTTGTCGGTCTTTTCCGTGAGCGAAGCTCAATGATTTTCAACAGTATGCTGATACGGCTCAGGTGAAAATTTTTGATTTCGCTGATGCGGAGACATATTTTGAGTATATTTCATGCGGCGAGCATGGCACCCCACATTTCGGGGATGGTTTTGGTATCTATATACTTGGCTAAGCGTTCCAGCCCTTCCCTCGTTTTTCTTCACCGGCGGCGTATCTGGGCATATCAGCTATAGCGCGCTCAAAAGCGATTCTAATCTCAGTTTGACTGAAGCCGTTGTCCCATAATTCTGTCATTAAGATATTGATAATCCAGTCTAATGCGGAGTAATCAAAAGGATTGCTTTTTGCGAGGTTCGTGACAGTGCGGGCAAACGCATAAACGGCGTCTGTGGACAGAATCTCCCAAGGCGCATTGTTTTCCATGTCAACCTCCAAGATTTTACTTGGCGAAGTATATAGTTGCCAAGATAATAGGGAGGAGCGTTTTGGCAAAACGCCACGTTGGGCGGCGCTGGCCGCAGGGCGCCGTCATGCATTGGTATGGTTCTTTCAACCAATCGCAAGTGATGGTGCTACATGCCGTGTTCTGAGGAATGTAGCCTTCCAGGCTTTGGTGTGAGGTCATTGGGCCGATCGATGTCGAGTACCTCAGCAGGATCAACGGCGATCAAAGCCTGAGCCGGCATTGTCGCGAGGAAGTGACGTGCCCCCCGATCACCATCCGCGCTTGCCCGTGCCGCAGAGTAATCTGTGGCAACAAGTAGAATGGGTGGGGTGCGGCTATCTTCGGCCAGGCAAGCGCAGGAGATGTTCCGTACCGCTAGTTGGCGCAGAAGGTCCGGGGTTACGTTCGGCATGTCGCCAAGACAGATCAGCAGGTGGCTAGCTCCCCGCTCAACCGCCAAGTCTATCGCCAATCGGAATGAGTTCGCCAGTGGCCGGCCAGCTTCAACAAGGCAAATCTCAATCCCTGCTGGCAGCACAGCCGCAACCTCTGTGGAAGAGACGATGGCGATTGTTGCGTCGCAGCCCGCGCCAAGAAGGGCGGTGGCAGCCGAGCACACCAGTGCCGCCCCGTGATAAGGCGCGAGAAGCTTGTCATCTGGACCAAAGCGGCGCGAAGCCCCGGCGGCAAGAAGCACGCCGAGCCTATACATCAACCGGCTATCTCGGCGGCCGTAGGGGCATAGATTGTTGAGCGTGTTCTGGCTTCCGCCATAATTTCGGCCAGCACAGAAACCGCAAGTGTCTCTGTATCGCGCGCGGAGGGGATGAGGCCGATCGGGCCGCGCAAACGGGCGATCTGCTCGGCGGACACCCCTGCTTTTTGCAACCGCGCGAGCCGGGTCTGCTGTGCGCCGCGGCTGCCTTGCGCGCCGATATAGAAGGCGTTCGTCGTAAGCAGATGGCGCAGCAATTCCGGCTCGTAATCGTGGTCGTGGTAGAACAGTGTAATGGCGGTATCTGCATCGATCGGAACAGCCGCCAAATCCAAAATTCGCGTGAGTTTTTGAGCCCGGCAATTCGTCATCCGCGCGGAGCCGAGCGTCATCTCGTCATGCGACAGAAGCAAATGCTCATGCCCAAGACTTGCCGCCAGCCCGGTGAAGACAAGCGCTTCCGGTCCGGCGCCGAGAATTACAAAGCGTACCGGCGGACGAAAGCCCAGATAAAAGTTGCCCTGCGCCGGCCCCGTTGCCGCATAAGGAGCGACTGACAAGCGCCCCTGTGGCGAGACAACTAATGATGCCGGCTTGCGTGCCACCCGAAGGCGGGCAAGTTCACCCAGCGCCTCCGGATCGCGAAGCGCAAAGAGCATCACCTCAATCGCGCCGCCACAGGGTAACCGCAGATCGAAGAATGGCGAACCTGCTCCATAGCACAGCCGTTTGGGGCGGCCCTCCGCACGCACATTCGCCGCCTGAATGATGAGTTCCGTCTCGACGCAGCCAGAGGTGATTGCCCCCGCGCAACGCCCATCCGGAGCAACCGCAAGCGCCGCGCCAAGATTGCGGTAGGAGGGGCCCTCCGTTGCCACCAACAGGCCGATGACGGTCCCTTCTCCCATTTCCAGGGCGGCATCCCATGGGTCAAGCAACGCCGGATGCAACCTGTTCGCCGAAGCGGAAGGTGTCCAGCCGCAGCCTGCTCCTCCGTCTGTCACGCCTTCGTTCCGTTGAGAGCGGCGAGGATCGCTTGCTGTGTCATCGGCAAATGATGCATCCGCACCCCCACAGCGGCGAAGATTGCATTCGCCAGCGCCGGCGCGATGACGGCCGTGCCAGGCTCGCCCAAGCCCGTTGGCACTTCGGTGCTATCGACCATCTCGATCACCATCTCGGGCGCGTCGATCATGCGCAACGGCGTGTACGTGTCCAAGTTCGAATCAACGACCCTGCCCCCGGCAAATTCGGTCCCCTCATAGAGCGCCATTGAAAGGCCCCACATGGCGCCGCCTTCAACCTGCGCCCGCGCGCCGTCCGGATCGACGACGGTGCCGCAATCGACGACCAGCCAAACCTTCTGCACATTCACATAGCCGGTAGCCCGGTCCACATGCACCTGCACCGCACCGCCAACCCATGTGGGCATTGAACGAGACTGGCCCGAGGTCGTTGCAATTCCTATCGCGGTGTCGGCGGGCAGACCGCCCTTGCCATAGTCCGAGATCTCGGCCACGCGCTTCAGCACCCCCGCCTGGCGCGTAGCGCCGCCGACCGCATTCGGTGCGGACCCGGCGTTGCGGCCTTGGGCCGTGAAATGGTCAAGACGGAATTGTAACGGGTCCTGCCCGATGTGGCGGGCGGCCTCGTCCATGAAGCTCTCAACCGCGAAGGTGATCCAACCCGGCGACACAGAGCGCAGTCAGCCCGGCCGGAAGGTTGCCTCGGCCAGCTCATTGGAGATTGCCCGGGCGCGTTGAGCACCAACATCGTACCAGTGATCAGCACCATCCGATGAGAAGGGGTCATACGGCTTGCCATTCACCCCTTTCGGCATGAAGGCAGGCAGCATCACCTTCGTTGGCCAGCCTGAAGCGACGGCGGTGTCCATCGCGATCACTTGCTTGTTGGCATCGAAGGCCATCTTCAGGCGTGACATCGTCGGCGGACGGACACTATCGAAATAAGCGTCGTCCGGGCGCGTCATGATCATCTTCACCGGCTTGCCGCCGAGCGCCTTGGAGGCGAGCGCGACCGGCACTGCGTAGTCACCGTTAAGACGGCGCCCGAAACCGCCGCCCAGCAGATAGGTGCGCATGATGACCTTGTCCTCGCCAACGCCGAGCGCCGTCTGGAGCCAGGGCAGACACAGCGATTGCCACTGGTTGCCCGTGTGAATTTCCCACACGCCATCCTGGTTCTGGAAGGCAAGGGCGTTCAGCGGTTCGAGCTGGAAGTGCAGAACGGTTTGCGTTGTGTACTCCGCCTCGAACGTGCTGGCGGCCTTGGCAAAGACCGGATCGACATCGGTATTGCCCGTATCGAGAATGGCGCCGGCTTTCGGGTCGTCGATTATGCGTTTGTTCTCGGCCTGGATATCGGCCTCGCTGATCTGCTGCGCATTGCCCGTGATGTTGTAATTCACAGTCACCAGCTTCGCGGCTTTCTGTGCGGCCCAGTGGCTGTCCGCGATCACCATGACCCAGCCTGGCGCTATCCCGGACGGGTCGTCGATCCGCAATGCCTGCTGATAGCCTTTCACGGCTTTCGCGGCGCTGTCGTCGATGGCCGTGACCGTGCAGCCATAGCGCGTAGGCGGCAGAATGGGCGCGGCATGAACCATGCCCTCAATCTTAGCGTCGATGCCGTAGATCGCCTGTCCCGTTGTCTTGTTGCGGATGTCGAGCGCCTGAAGCGTCTTGCCCAGAAGTTTCAGATCGGAATGGGGCCTCAGCGGCAGGTTTTTCAGCTCATCCGCGGTGAAGCTGCGGGTGATGCCTCCCGACACCAGATCACCGAAACTGGCGGTCTTGCCGCCGCCCGAGACAATCCCGTTCTCAACCGTAATCTTGGCGGGGTTGATGCCCCAGAGCTTCGCCGCCTTTTCGGCGAGTGCGATGCGGCCAGCGGCGCCGGCCTGACGATAGATTGGCCAGCTTTGCCACACGGACCAACTGCCGCCAGTCACCATCAAGCCCCATTTTGGGTTGGTGTCGACGTGGTCGATACTCACGTCTTCCCAATTGGCGCCGAGCTCATCGGCAAGTATGCGCGCGATTGAGGTGCCGACATGCTGGCCCATCTCGGCACGGATGATGTAGACATTCACCTTGCCGGCATTGTCGATCCAGTACCATATCGTGGGTTCGTATACCGCCCCCACAGCTTCAATGGGCGATCCATTCGGTGCCGCGGGATTCATGGACGCGAGCGATTTGCGTGGAAAACCGAACACCGCGCCGGTTGCGCACATCGACACGAGGAAACCGCGGCGGCCAAGCCCAGGTGCCGCGGCCTTGTGGGGCGGGAAGATGCCATTAGCCATTGGCGGTATTCTCTCTCATTGCCACGGCGGCCTGGCGCACGGCGGCTCGGATGCGATTGTAGGTCATGCAGCGGCACAGGTTTCCGGTCATCACCGCGTCAATGTCCTCGTCGCTGGGGTTGGGCATATCCTTAAGCATCGCGGCAGCCGTCATGATCTGGCCCGACTGGCAATAACCGCATTGCGGCACCTGCAGGTCACGCCAGGCAACCTGCACCGGGTGCTCGCCATCTGGGGCGAGCCCTTCGATCGTGGTAATCTCGGCGCCCGCAACATCCTTCACAGAGGTGAGGCAGCTGCGCGTTGGGCTTCCGCCGACATGGACGGTGCAGGCCCCGCACAGCCCCACACCGCAGCCGAACTTCGTGCCGGTAAGGCCGACATCGTCGCGGATCACCCAAAGCAGAGGGGTATCAGGTGCGATGTCCAGGCTCACCTTATTTCCGTTGATGGTGAACTCGATCATGTTCCTGTCCTCGTCAATTCGTTCCGGTATGTGTACGCACGGATGTCACGGCTGTCTCAAGGTTCGGCCAAGGTGGCAGCCCGGCCTGGGCGCTGCGGAGGTATCCGACGATGGCCGCGATCTGGCTGTCGTCGAGTGCCGTGCGGAAAGCCGGCATCGTAACCCCATGCACGCCCTGTGCTGCGGGAATGCCATTGAGGATCGTTTGGATCAGATTTGACGGATTATCCAGCCGGGTATCGGTAATGATGCCGAGGTCCGGGCGCTCGGCCTTCACGCTGTCCACCGAGGGGTTGTAGTGGCAGGAAGCACAAGCGGAGGCATAAAGGCGCTCCCCCAGATCCTTGCGGTAATCCGGGTCGGGCTTGCCTGCCGCGATACTTGCCGCCACGGCCGGGATGGCCGCCGGGTTGCTGTCCTGAGCACCGGAGATGCTGCCCAGATAGGTGCCAATCGCCTCAATATCGCTATCGGGAAGCTGGCGGAGACCGGCCACCACCTCCGCCATCGGCCCGGCAGCAACGCCGTGATAGGGGGCAGAGCCAGTCGTCAGATATGTTGTGAGCGCGTTTACGGTCCAGGGCACGGCGGAGGGGTTTGCATCCGTCAGCGGCGGTGCTGTCCAGCTATCGACCGCCGCTCCCGCATATTGCTTGCTGTTTTCCTCCGCGCCGAGCGCATTGCGCGGTGTATGGCACGCGCCGCAATGCGCGGGGCCCTCAACCAGATAGGCGCCACGGTTCCATGCGTCAGATTTTGATGCATCCGGCTCATAGCGGCCAAAATGGACAAAAAGCAGTTTCCAGCCCGACTGCAGGATACGCATGTTCAGCGGAAAGGGGATGGACGGCTCTTTCGTCACCTCCTTCACCGGGGCGACATCAGTCATAATATAGGCATAGATGGCATCCACATCCGCGTCTGACAATTTGGTGAAATGGTCGTACGGGAAGGCTGGAAACAGATTCCGGCCCTCGCGGTCCACCCCCTCATGCATCGCGCGGCGGAAAGCCGTGGGTGACCACTCGCCAATACCGGTTTCCGGGTCGGGAGTGATGTTCGAGCCGTAGATTGTGCCAAAGCCGGTCACCATTGGATAATTGCCTGCGTAGGGCGCGCCGCCCGGCGCGGTGTGACAGGCCGCGCAATAACTCGCAGACGCAAGCAAGCGCCCCTTTTCGACCGTAGCGGCGTCGAAGTGAGGCCGTTCCGAGGGAAGCATCGCCGGAAGGCTGGAGTGCCAAGCATAGGCGCCAAACCCGGCACTAACAACAATGGCGACGACTGCAAGCGCGGAGAGTGCAGGTTTAAGTATAATGGCACTAATCCTTACAATGTAACATGCGCGGCACATGCGGCGAGGCTTGGTCGTCAACGCATAAGCGGCCAGTATTATCGTGGCGGACTAGGCGGTACAATATGTACATACGGATATAACGCTCTGGGCGCGGGGCTGCACCGGGAAGAGGCGCGGTATCTCTGATGAAACGGGTGAAAGCGCTGGAAACAGAGATAAATGTCTTAAAACTATTTGAGACTGAGGGCGCATGGCACTTCTGAGGCCGGCATTGTCATCATGGGGAAAGCCCATATACTCGCGCGTAATGGTTCCTCGTCGAGGATGAAAAGGGAACGCGGGTGAGGCGCCATGCCGAAGCCCAGGCTGCCCCCGCAACTGTGAGCGGAGAGCCGATCGCCACAAGCCACTGGGCAACTGGGAAGGCGGCGAGAGGCGGTGACCCGTGAGCCAGGAGACCTGCCATTATTAGGCGTCAGCGCTAACGCATCGGGCGGGGTGTCCTGGTGGGGTAAGGCCTTTTGCCGGGCTTGGCCTTGTTTGCGATGACAACGCTATGTGAGGCAAAAACTATAATGATTGCATTTCTAAGCCACGTCTTCAATGACGGCACCGCGAATGTCCGCGGCAAGGTCGTCGGCATTTATGCCTTCCTCATTGCTATAAATATCGGGGCATGGGTATGGGCCGGGGTCTCGTTCCACGACCAGCCGGCCATGCTGGGTACCGCGCTGCTGGCTTACACGTTCGGCCTACGCCACGCGGTGGATGCCGACCATATCGCCGCCATTGACAATGTCACCCGCAAGTTAATGCAGGAGAACAAGCGCCCCATCGCGGTGGGGTTCTTCTTCTCGATGGGGCATTCGCTGGTGCTGCTCATCGGCGTTGTCGCGATCGCGCTGACGGCGATGAGTCTGGCGAGCAGCTTCGACAATTTCAACAACGAGGCCAGCGTCGCCAGCACGGTCGTCTCGACCAGCTTCATGCTGCTCATCGCGGTCATGAACCTGATGATCGCCGTTTCAGTGTATAGGACCTTCCAGCACGTCCAGCGCGGCGGCAGCTATGTGGAAGAGGATTTCGACATGCTGCTCAACCAGCGCGGCGTGCTGGCCCGCTTGTTCCGGCCGATGTTCCGCCTGGTCCATAAGAGCTGGCACATGGCGCCGCTTGGCTTTCTATTTGGCCTGGGTTTCGATACCGTGACCGAGGTAACGCTACTCGGCCTTGCCTCCACCCAGGCCGCCCACGGCATGTCGCTATGGCCTATTCTCACCTTCCCGCTGTTGTTCGCCGCGGGCATGTCCCTTATCGACACCACTGACGGCATCATGATGCTGGGCGCCTATGGCTGGGCCTTCGTCAAGCCGGTCCGCAAGCTCTATTACAACCTCACCATTACGCTGGTTTCAGTCGCGGTGGCGCTGGTGGTGGGCGGTATCGAGGGGCTTGGCCTCGTTAGCGGCGAGATGAACCTCACGGGCCCGTTCTGGGACGAGATCGGCGCGCTCAATGATAATTTCGGTTATCTCGGCTATGCCATCATCGGCATCTTCGGTCTGAGCTGGCTGATCTCGGCCCTGGTCTATCGCATCAAACGTTATGACGAGTTGGAGATTCGTGTGGCTGATGGCGGTTCCTGATCGCCCCGGCGGCGCAGCATATAGATATCCATGATCCATCCATGCGCCGCCCGCGCGGCGGCGCGCCGGGCCATGATCCGTGACCCTGTCACGGCGAGTGGTCCGGCCTCGATGATCTGCTCCTTCATGCCCAGATACGCTCCCCACCAGATATCCACCCCCTCGGGCGGCAGGGACTGGAAGGCGCAACCGCCATCCAGCATCACCACCAGCGTGTCGGCCGCCGCGGGCCACCCTTGTTCGCGTAGCCGCCGCCCGGTGGTGACAATAAAGGGCGCGCCGATTTCATTCAGCGCCACACCATGCGCGGCGGTGAGTGCCTGGATGGCGGTGATGCCCGGGATCACCCTCGTCTCCACCCCAAGTTTTGCGGCGATGCGCAACGTGCTGTCGTAGAGTGATGGATCGCCCCAAACAAGCAGCGCCACTTCCCCGCCCTCGGGCAGCTCGCGCCTGATAGCCTCTGCCCAGCGCGCCGCGATGGCCGCATGCCAGTCCTCGACCCCGGCGCGGTAATCCGGATTGGCGGCATCGCGCACCGGCATGTCGAATTCCACGATGCGCATGGCCGGGTTGGTCTGCACCTCGGCGCAGATGGCGCGGCGCAGCTCTGCGAGATCCGCCTTGTCCGGCCCCTTGCGCGGGATCAGAACCAGCGCTGCCGCGTTGAGCACACGGATGGCCTCACGCGTCAGATGCTCCGGGTTGCCGGTGCCGATGCCGATCAGGTTCAGCCGGGTGGTACTGCCGTTCATGTGTCTGCCGTAATCAGGTGGAAAAAGCTGCCGGTGGCCAACCCCCGGCGGGAGCCGGTCTCGGGCACCGTGGCGCCCGTGGCGTCGGTCACGGTGGCGAGGGGCGCATCCGGCTGGGCCAGGATGCTGGCGTAGTGGAACTCATGCCCCGCCAGCACCGTCCCCGCCGCATGGCCCGGCATGGGCGCGGCCAGCGTGGCGCGCCGGTAGCCCAAATGCATCCGCCGCTGCGCGAAGGAGGTCTCCAGCCCGAGCAGCCCGGCCATGACATGGCGCGTGCCCACGGCATCCACCAGCGCCTCGCCCAGCACCATATAGCCGCCGCATTCGCCATGCACCGGGCGGGTGGCGGCAAAGCCCCGCACCCCCGCCAGAAACCTCCCAGCCCCGGCCAAGGTCCCCGCATGTAGCTCCGGGTAGCCGCCCGGCAGCCAGCACACATCCGCCGCTTCTGGCGGGGGCTCATCGGCCAGGGGTGAGAAGGGCAGAATCTCCGCCCCCGCCGCGCGCCAGCCCGCCAGCATATGCGGGTAGATGAAGGAGAAAGCGGCGTCCCGCGCCAGGGCGATGCGCTGCCCCGGCGGCACGGCCTTCGTGGCTGTGGCCTCAGGCGCCGGCCCGGCGCTGGCGGTGGTAAGCAGGGCGTTGAGGTCGCAATGCTGGCTAATCAGCCGCGCCGCATCTTCCAGCAGCGCTTCCAGCCTGGGCAGCTCGGCGGCCTGCACCAGGCCCAGATGCCGCTCCGGCACCGCCACCGCCGCATTGCGCGGCAGTGCGCCAAACACGGTCAGCCCGGCCTCGGCCATACCCGCGCGCAGCAGCGCCTCGTGCCGCGGGCTCGCCACGCGGTTCAGTATCACGCCCGCAACCTGCACGCCGGGGCGGAACCGGGCCAGCCCCTGCGCCACGGCGGCGGCGGTCTGTGCCTGGCCGCTGGCATCCAGCACCAGCACCACCGGCCAGCCCAGGAGTGCCGCAATATCCGCCGTGGCCCCCGTGCCGGTGGCGCCGGGCAGTGCCACGCCGTCAAACAATCCCATCGAGCCCTCGGCCAGCACCAGATCCGCCCCCGCCCCCACCTTGACCAGCGCCGCAATCTGCCCCGGCTTCATTGCCCAGCTATCGAGGTTGAAGCATGTCCGCCCGGTGGCGGCGGCGAGGAAGGCAGGGTCGATGTAATCCGGCCCGGATTTGAACGGCTGCACCGCCAGCCCGCGCGTGCGCAGGGCACGGGCCAGCCCCAGCGCCACGGTGGTCTTGCCCGCCCCCGAGGCCGGGGCGGCGATAATCAGCCCTTTGGCGCTCACGCTGTCTCCGGGAAGCGCGGATGCGTGCCGAGCGGGCGGTAGCGGCGGTCGTAATCCGGGGCGTAGAGGCGGCTTTGGGCAAAATCCTCCGCCCCCAGCACCCGGCCCACCAGAATCAGCGCCGTGCGCTCAATTTGCTGATCCATCATGCCTTCTATGCTGGCCAGCGTGCCGCGCAGGATGCGCTCATCGGGCCAGGAGGCGCGCCACACCACCGCCACCGGGCAATCCGCCCCGTAATGCGGCAGCAGCGCAGCCACCACCTCGCCTAACACATGAATGGAGAGGTGGATGGCCAGCGTGGCCCCCGTGGCGCCAAAGGCGGCGAGCGTTTCACCATCCGGCATGGGCGAGGCACGGCCCGAACTGCGCGTCAGCACCACTGATTGCGCCACACCCGGCAGGGTCAGCTCCGCCCCCAGCGCGGCGGCGGCGGCGGCAAAGGCGGGCACGCCGGGGGTGATGTCATAGGCGATGCCGAGCTGGCGCAGCCGCCGCAACTGCTCGCCCATGGCCGACCAGATGGCGAGGTCGCCCGAATGCAGCCGGGCGACCTCCAGCCCCTGCGCATCCGCTGTCTGGATTTCGGCGATGATCTCCTCCAGCGAGAGGGGCGCGGTGTTGATGATCCGCGCCCCTGGCGGGCAATGCGCCAGCACGCCCTCGGGCACCAGCGAGCCGGCATACAGGCAGACCGGCGAGGCGGCGATAAGGTCGCGCCCGCGCAAGGTGAGCAGGTCCGCCGCCCCCGGTCCAGCCCCGATGAAATGTACGGTCATGATGAAATCCTCTCAGCGATTGCGGCCGTGGCCAAGCC
>JAQUAC010000217.1 GCA_028687415.1 Acidocella sp.
CTATTACACCGACTGGCCGGCGAGCTTCTGGATTGCCTCACTCAGCGGCCTTGTATATCTGGCAAGTTTGGTGGCTAAATCGCCCTAACGCAATAAGCCGCGCAGCTCTTCGAGCGCCGCCAGCGTCTCGACCAGCAGGGTCCGCAGGCGCTCATTTTCCCGGTTGAGGGACGCCATAGCATCCGGCTCAACAGCAGCAGGTACCGCAGCGGCGCTTTCCTCGCCGGCGGGCGGCAACGCGGCTTCTTCAACCTCCGCCGCCTCAGCCGCCACCTCAGAGGGCAAACCTGGGATCGGCAATTGCGGGATGATCTGCGGCGCGACGGGGGCCTTCACCGCGACCGGCACGGGGACAGCGCCCAGCTCAGCAGCCGCCGCCTGGCCTTCCTCGTGCGACGCGGGGGGGATGTTCTCATGCAGCGCGCCGCCGCCTTCACGCAGCAGCCGTTGCACACCTTTAATGGTGTAGCCCTGGGTATAAAGCAGGTCCGCGACACGGCGGAGCAACAGCACATCCTCGGGCCGATAATACCGCCGCCCGCCGCCGCGCTTGAGCGGGCGCACCTGGGGAAATTTGGTCTCCCAGAAGCGCAGCACATGCTGCGGCACATGAAGCTCGTCGGCTACCTCGCTGATGGTGCGGAAAGCATCCGCGGTTTTGCGCGGCCGCACCCGCTCGGACTCGGCGTGCGCCTCCGGCAATGCGTCTTCATCCTCGGGATAATCTTCATCGACCATGCGAACCATCAACTATTCCGTTACTGCCCGGCCGGTGGGCGGGGCGAGGCGTTCACCGCGTCCCGCAGCATCTGGCTGGGGCGGAAAACCAGAACGCGGCGCGGCAAGATAGGAACCTCGACGCCGGTTTTCGGGTTGCGGCCGACACGGCGGCCCTTCTGGCGAACAGAAAATGTCCCGAACCCGCTAATTTTAACCGATTTTCCCTCGGTCAGCGCATCCGCCATACGGGTCAGGGTCAATTCCAGCAGATCAGCCGATTCGTTGCGAGACAAGCCAACGGCGGCATAGATCGCCTCGGTCAGTTGTGCGCGCGTCAATGTGTTCATTTTACAAGATTAGCACGCGTTCGCGCGGGGTCAACAATTGGTTTTAACTTTCCGTCACATACGGAGAAGCGCTGAACCCCACGTCAAGCCGCCGCCAAGCGCTTCCAGCAGAACCAGCTGCCCGGGCCTGATCCGCCCGTCGTTGATCGCCTGCGCCATCGCCAGAGGAATGCTGGCCGCCGAGGTGTTGGCATGCTGGTCCACGGTGACCACCACCCGCTCCTGCGGCATGCCAAGCTTGCGGCCGACGCCATCAATGATCCGGCGGTTGGCCTGATGCGGCACCAGCCAGTCAATATCCTTTGCTGTCAGGCTATTAGCGGTCAAAGCTTCGTTAACAGCTGAAGTCAGGAGGGTGACCGCATGGCGAAAAACCTCGCGCCCGTTCATAACCAGATGGCCTGGTTTGTCAGGCTGGCCCACCGCGCCGTCGACATAGAGAATATCGGTCAACGTGCCGTCTGAGTGCAGATGGGTGGAGAGAATGCCGGGGCCATCATCGGCCACATCGCGCGCGCTGAGCAGCGCCGCGCCCGCGCCATCGCCAAATAAAACGCAGGTGCCGCGGTCAGCAAAGTTCAGGATGCGGGAATAAACCTCCGAGCCGATCACAAGAATGTGATCAGCCTGGCCGGCGCGGATCATGCCATCAGCGATGCCGAGGCCATAGATGAAGCCCGAACAGGCGGCGGCGAGGTCAAACCCGAAGGCGTTCCTGGCGCCCAGCATCCCCTGCACATGCACGGCGGTGGAGGGAAAGGCCTGGTCCGGCGTGGAGGTGGCGAGGATGATGGCGCCGACATCCTCCGGCGCGACACCAGCGGCGGCGAGAGCCCCGCGCGCGGCGGCGGCGGCCATGAAGGCGCAGGTCTCATGCCGGGCGGCGAAGTGACGCTGGCGGATGCCGGTGCGCTCGACGATCCATTCGTCGGAGGTGTCCACGCGCTCCGCCATTTCGGCGTTGGAGACGATTTTTTCCGGCAGATAAGTGCCGATACCGGTCAGGACCGCGCGGCGGCGCAACGGGTCAGCCATCAGAGTTGCCCGCCTGCTCGGCGGCGAGAATGGCGCTGTCCATCGCCGCCAGCCCTTCGGCGATACGGCTGTTAAAGTCGTTGCTTATCATATCCATCGCCACATCCACCGCATGCGCAAATCCTTCAGCATCTGTTCCGCCGTGGGATTTCACCACCACGCCGTTCAATCCGAGCAGCACCGCGCCGTTATAGCGGCGGGGGTCAAGCAGTTCACGCAGGCGCTTCAGCGCCCCTCTGGCGAGCAGATAGCCCGCCTTGGCGAGCGGCCCAGAGGCAAAAACCCGCTTCAGCAGGTCGCCCACCAGCTTGAAGGCGCCCTCCCCGGTTTTCAGCGCGACATTACCGGTAAAGCCATCGGTGACAATGACATTGACCGTGCCCGCGGTGATATCATGGCCTTCAATGAAGCCGTGGAACTGCGCGCCGATCGGGCTTTCGCGCAACGTGGCAGCGGCGGTGCGGAGAATATCGTTCCCCTTGCCCTCCTCGGAGCCGACGTTGAGCAGGCCGATGGTGGGGGCCGGCAGGCCCAGCACGATTTTGGCGAACATCTCGCCCATCAGCGCGAATTCAACCAGGTTGCGGGAGTCGCAGACCACGTTGAGGCCGAGGTCGAGCATTACCACATCGCCCCTGGCCGAAGGGGCGGTTGCCGCCATCGCCGGACGGTCAATCCCCTGCAGGGTTTTCAGGACAATTTTTGAGAGCGCGAGCAGCGCCCCGGTGTTGCCCGCGGAGATCACACCCGCGGCCTCGTTATCATGCACAGCGTCAATCGCGCGGCGCATTGAGGAGTCGCGCATGCGCAGCGCCACCGTGGGCTTCATATCGCCCGTGATGCTATCGCCCGCGTGATGCAGCGTGCTCTGAGCCTTCAGCCGCTTGGTCTTGGCGACCAGCGGTGCCAGCACCGCCTCATCGCCGAACAGCAGAAAGCGGGCCAGCGGATGCCTGACGGCGGCAATATCGAGCCCGGCGATAATCGCCTCGGGCGCGTTATCCCCCCCCATGGCATCCACAGCCAGTATATTGCTCCGGCTCATTGCATACCCTTGGGGGAGATTCCTATTGCCGATTTTACCGAAAGAAAGGCTTTAGACGCGGACGACGCCCTTGGCGGTTTTGCCAGAGGCAACGACCTCACGGTTGTCATAATGGCCGCAATGCGCGCAGACATGGTGCGGGCGCTTAAGCTCGCCGCAGTTGCCGCATTCCGCGTGCGCTTCGGCGCGCAGGGCCAGATGGCTACGGCGCATGCCGGCGCGCGAAGGGGAGGTTTTACGTTTAGGAACGGCCATAGCTGCTGCAACCTTAAAAAATACGGTAAAGAGGAACGAGAGGCGCGGCGTAGCAGAGGCGCCGCCGTGTCGCAAGTCATAGATGCCACGCGAAGCCGGAAGGGCTGGCGCAAGGCCGATTATTTATGCGTCAGCGCCGCCTTTTCGGGCCTTGAGCGCGGCGAAGGGGCTCTCCGGCTCTCCGCTGAAATCGGCCGGGAGGGCGGCGCCGGGCTTGCGCGGATAAGGGTCGAGCGCCAGGGCGAGCTGTTCGGCCAGCGCCTCGCCAAGGTCGAGCAGATCCGCCGCATAGGGGATTTCATCCGGGCCTTCGAGGGTCTCAGGGTCCAGCTCCACGCCTTCGGATTCGGGCAGACTCTGCGCCGGGACGAATCTCAGTTCGCTCTCCTCGTCGATGCGCGCCTCGAATGGCTCCAGGCTGACCACGCAGGTTTGCGTGACCTTGGCCTGCATCCGCAATCGCGCCGCGATAACGCCCGCGCGTTCATGGCGCAGCGTGAACTCCCCCCGCAGCAGGGCGACGCCCGGCAGGCCAAAGCGCGAGGCCAGCGCGGCGCGGGTGGCGTCATCGGCCAGCAGGATATGTTCCTGCGTGACTTCTTTAATATGCGAAGCCCTGATGGGCCGATTAAAATTCTGTTCCATCCCCTCGATATATACTCCCTGCATTGACACGGAAGCCCCTGCCGTGAGACCCAACCGCCTGAGAGACAATCTCCAAGCCTTAAGGACCTTGAGCGTGCGCCCTGCCCCGCTGACATTAACGACCCTGCTCTGCGCGATGCTGACCTTGCCGGGCTGCGCCGTGTTCACGGATGCACCGCACTATCGCGGCATCGCCGTGTCGCAGCATGACCTTAACGAATTGACCCCGGGGATCTCCAGCCAGGCTGATGCGCAGGCGCTGCTCGGCCCGCCGACCTTCGTCGAGCAGTTCGACAACAACAACTGGGATTATGTAAGCCAGATCACGAGAATCCGCATCGGCCAGACCGAGGGCGTGAGCCGTCAGCGTGTCGTAGTGTTGAAATTCAACAATAACGGCATCTTGCAGGGTATTTCTAAGAAAACCCTTAAGGATAGCGTACATGTCGCGATGGATGGCGCGCAGACTCCGGTGCCGGGCGGCAAGCCGAGCTTTATCCGCCAGCTGGTTGGCGGGGTGGGAAGCTACAACCCGCTG